>JAACWA010000042.1 GCA_009992175.1 archaeon | reverse complement strand
AAAACTGACGAACGTATGACAAAAAAAAAATTGAAAGTAAAGTAAGATGATGATTGCTTAATTGAGCAGAGGGTTTGAAAATAAAATGAGAATATCAAGTCAAAGTAGATATGCCTTTGCACTGAAAAAAAATGTTATGATACATTGATGTTTTGCAATGAGATACGATTTTTGACATAAAGACAACATGAAGAAAAGTGTCGATAGACACTGATTGATTTTATTGAATGTCAAAACAAGAAGAATATGAGTTGCAGTTGTGGTATTACATGAAGGCGACAAACAAAAGAAAAGCAAAAATTATTGAGATCATAACCTTTGAATATGAAAAGTGAAAGTCTATTGACCCTATAGAATATGAAATGAATCGGACAGAGGGAATCGATGAAAAACGGTCAAAACGAACAAAAGAAAAAATTGAGGTTATGGATAAGATACGAAAAGAAAAATGATAACTAAAGTATAGCACTAGATAGTTTTTACTCTTTTTGTTATATTATGAGCAAAATTTTTAAAATTATTTTTTGATATTTTATTTGTCTTTGAGTTTTTTTGTTTGTTGTTTTTTTTTGAAAATTTGGCAGCAATTCATACGAAGATAAAATCAAAAAAATAAAACAACAAGAATGCCTACTAAGGCAAAAAAAACAAAAAATACTTTATGATATGACATATACGCAATATTGGTCTCATGCTCAAGGGATTTATGCGACGCAAGAACTTATTGAAATAGAGCAAAAACTACAAAATGCAATATCTAATGTCTCAGAGTGTGAAAGTATAAACTACAATTGAATTAATACGAGTAGATCAATGTTGAACCTCATAGTCCCGTCAGCAAGCTATGAGTGAAAAAATATATCAAGTGAAGTTATAATCGTTTATAACTCAATTGTTCAATTAGGGTTGAATAAAGACAAAGCAATACATATAGCAAAAGAGTGTAATTGATCTAAAGACCGATCACACTGCTATAAATTTGCTGTTTGAATTGCAAAAGCTGAAAGCAGCTTATTCAAAAGATGTAGTCAAAACAATTGTTATTGAATTATGCACCGACCGAACTGATGACATCGTAGATTATTGCCTTATATAACAAAGGAAGAGGGTATTAGTGATCGAGTGATGAGATACAAAAAGTTTCGACAATGAAGAATGACAACAGATGTACGACTAGCAAGAAAGTATTGTGCTGAGCATTGTGAACATCGAGCTAATAATGTTAACTATGCAATAAAAAAAATGAATTTACCTTTTGAAAAATAAAAATACCAAAATTTATTTTATTATAAACCAATGAAAAAAGTAGCTATTTTATGTAAATGAATGTATACAGAAGTAGAGAGACCAGTAATGCTAGATAGTTATCTAGTTGTGTCTATTGATTGAATACAAAGAATAATAAGCAAGGATTTTTTTGACAATTGTCGTCCCTTAGTTTTTGACGATGAAAAATCAAAAATAATTAAAAAAAATCAAAAAAATAAATATATAAGGTGAATAAGATCTTTT
>JAACWA010000002.1 GCA_009992175.1 archaeon | reverse complement strand
TTGCATTAATTGCCTTAATGAAATTTTTCCCAAAATCTGTATGCAAAAAGAAAGCAAAGTCTAGTGCAGTTGAACCAGGAGGAAGTAAAAAACAATCAGGTAAAATATTTCCCTTGCTGTCCCCAAGTTTATTTGCTGAGGCTGGAAAAATTGGCAAATACGCAAGTAAATCAAAAATACAAATATTAAGAATTTCTTGCACACCTGTTCCAAACTCATATTTCAATAAAACATTCTCTTTAATTTTATTTAATGCTTCCAATTGTTTTTCATTTAATTCTTTAATTAATTTAAAATCAGTCTCCCCAGGAATATAATCAATCAATCCTGCTTTACTCGCTTGACGAAGAGCAAGTTCTGAATCTGCCGAACAAGGAATAATTCTCAAATTAGGAAACTCTTCTTTAATTTTTTTATAATTTTCTTCTCCAGAAGCAATATCAATTTTATTTGCAGCAATAATCATTGGCTTTGAAGTGTGCCTAAGTTCAGAAGAAAAAAGTCTTAATTCATCTTGACTCCAAGCTGAACACTTTGAAGGCAAATTTAATTTGAGTAAAACTTCTTTTACTTGCTCTTCATCAACCTTAAGACCAGAAAATTGTCGTGCAATTGCTTCAGATAATTTTTGTCCTTCCATGTCAACCTTTCTTGCAAAAGAAGCCCAAACTTTCATAAGTAAATTATAATACCAATTATTTAATTCATCCTCTAAAAATTTAATATCAATTGATGGATTGTGCCCTTCAGTTGGTTTTCCTTCAATGTCTGTAGTTCCAGAAATGTCAACAATATGAATAAAACAATCAGCTTGTCTTAAATCATCTAAGAATTGATTCCCTAATCCCTTTCCTTCACTAGCCCCAGGAACAAGCCCAGCAACATCCATTAAATCGATTGGAACAAAACGCTTATGATTTATACAAAAACCATATCTTGGATTACATTGAGTATTAAACTCTTTATCAATGCAATCAAGTTTAACATAACCAACCCCATGATTTGCCTTAATCGTTGTAAAAGGATAAGATGCAATTTCAACATCCGCTAAAGTTGCAGCCTTAAAAAAAGTCGACTTTCCAACAGAAGGTTTTCCAACAAGTCCAATTAACATAACAATTCAACAAAAAATTACTTTATATTGTTTTTTATTTAAAATTATTTTTTAACTTTGTATATGCTCTTTACTCCCATCCAAGAATCATAAATTTTGTGTGAATCAATTGCATACAAAAATTCTAAACCAAAATCCAATTTTTTCTGTTTAATTATTTCCACATAAACAATTTTATTTCCATTTTCTTTTTTTCCAAAACCAATATTCACTCCCTTGAATTGCTTAAAATAGTCTTTAATTGAAATTAACTTTCCATCATCCCAAATCTCAATAAATGCATTATATTCCATTGGTTTACCCAAAATTTCTTTTGAAATATTTTTATCAGAATTTTTTATTTCAAACAATTGAATTCTTGCAACTCCTTTATCTTTTAATATATTATTACAATTTTCCAAAAATTTTATTTTATCTTGATACAAATAAATAGAAGCCAAACTATAAATAAAATCAAAGGAATTTTTCTTAAAAAGAAATTTTTTATCAACATCAAAATAAGTAAAAGAAATATTATTCTTTACCTGTTTAAATTCATTATCTGAAATAATGCTTTTTTTTATTCCTTTTAATTTCATTGAATTAAAATTGCCATGTTCTTTTTTCTGATTATAACCAACCAATTTAATTTTATTACCAAACCTCTTAGAAAGCCCTAACATAACTAAACCATTACCGCAGCCAGCATCTAAAACATTAATTTTTTTCGAAAATAAAAGTTTTTTTTCAAATCTTTTCGTAAAATCATTCAAATAAAAATCCAACTCATCTAAAGTTCTTGATAATTCCATAATTAAATTAATTAACAAATCTTTTTATTTCTTTACCCATTTTGAATTATTTTTGAGTTAGTTTGAAATTTCAATCGACAGTGCGTACTTCGGTACGTACTCGTCGGTTCAACATTTTAAAACAAACAAAAAGAAACAAAATTAAATTAAGGCAAGATTGGAACTTCCCCTTCCTCAATTTTTACATCTTCTTTTTTGGTTTTACCTTCTTTAGTTAAAACAGTTGTTTTTTTACTTTCTTCTTTTTTCTTGAATCCAGAATAAAGTTTAGCTTTTCTCTCTTTATACCATCTGTAAACTAAATACATAAGTACAAGTATAATTAGAATCAAAAGTATCCAAGCAATATATGAAATTTTTTCAACAACAAAAGTGTCATAACTACTCGCATTAATGTCTTTGTAATAAACTTGTGAATAAAAAACATAATTTCCAATTGGAATATCTTCAGGTAAATCCAAAAAGAAAATATTATTGTAACTTTGATTTATTGCAAATTGTTCTTCTTTTATCGTGTATTCATTCTTATCAAAATCAACTGCCTTGTAAACTAAATTAATATCGAAATTTCTCAAATCTCCCATATTAATTAAACTAATATTAGCTCTAACTCTTCCCCCAGGATTAATGTATTTTTTCAAAACGGTTGTTCTAATATCAAAAAGTGCTTCTCTTTCCAAAACTTGTAAAACAACATCAGCTTCTCTTTGTCTATAAAGATTGTAAAATATTATTTTACCTAAATATACATCCGCTGCTCTTTTTTCAGAAACATAAACATCAAATCTAATTTCTCTAACTTCTCCAGGTTGAAGTGTAAAAGATTTAATTTCAGGAAAAATAAAATCAGTAACTTCTGTTACATAAACTCCGATATTAATTGGACTTGAACCATTGTTTTCAACTCTAACCTTCTTCTGAATATAAGTCCCCTTCTTTGCTTGAATTTCTACTAATTCAGGAAAAATTTTAAAATCATAAATTCCAGCATAAACATCTGTTTCATTAGTTGTTGTTTCTCCGCCTCCGCCACCTCCTCCAGTGTCACTAGTGTCACAAGTTCCACAATCACTTGAACATGTATCACACGTTTCCCCGTTGTTACAAGTTCCATCACCACAATATTCAGTAGCAGGATTTTCTCTTGCATAATAAGGTCCAGTAAAAGAAGGTGTTCTAAATTTTAATATTCCTCCAGAATAACTTAATCTAACACAATCAGAGCAAAGAATCCCGTTATGATAAATTACTGGATCAATATAACTAAGACCATAAATTGATATAACTGCTTGTTTATTTATTCCAGGCATTTCATAATTATCTACAACAATTAAATTATCAGTTATATTTACATCCTGATTAAAATTAACAATCCAATCACTTCCACGAAGAACAAAAGCATCTAAACCTTCTTCAAATTCTATTTTACCATAACTTGTTCTCTCCAAAGTAACATTTGTCATATTACTTACTTGCGTTTCATTTAGAGAATCAAAATTTGTAGTTAATCCATTATAATTGTTATAAATAAATTGTAATGCATTAATTTCAACCTCTGTTGGAAAGGCCGTATCACTTACAACAAAAGCTATTGTTAAAACTAAAACAAGTAAAATAAAATAACCTCTTCGCCTCATATAATAATTAAGAAAAAACACTTTTTAACAATTTGGATTATCTAATTATTAACAAGTCAAGTCAAATGCAATTCCCTTAAATGAAACAGTATTATTATATTGCCCAGAAGCTTGACCTGCTGGAACATCCAAGTAAAATCTATAAAACAATTTTTCTCCTAAAGGAACATCATTTCCACTAACAAAATAAATTGGAGTGAAAGAAACTTCATTTGCTACATCCGGTAGAGTTAAATTATTTGATAAAGAAGATGAATAAGTTTCATAATTTAGTGGAATAAAATCTCCTCCAACGTTAATTAAATTTGAATCACCCTTTACACAAATATCAATTGGAACATTTCCATCAGGAGAAACTTCAACATAATAAAGAGTTTCATTTGTGTCGTTAAAATTCTTGTCCGCATCAACATTTGTTGCAGGCAAAAAATTAACTTCCCCAAAATTTATTCCGTTTGATAGTTCAGTACTAAACGAAATTGCAAGAGTTTTTGAAATAGAAACATTACTTGTGACCTCTTGTTCAATTGCAAAGCCATGTATTTTTTCTTGTTCCAAAATAATCATACTAAAAGAAAGCAGAATTATAATAATCAAAATAAAATTAAATTTCTTATTCATCTTAAAAAAAGTCTTTTTTACTTTTTAGACTTTTTTATACGAGATTTAACTGTAGTTTTTGCTTCACGACTTAATTCACGAGCAATTTTTTTGTGTCTAATAATATTCCAAGCTAAAACAATTCCCGCAATCAAAGCAACTAATCCATAAACTAAAGACCAATCTCTATCATGTTTTACACATTGAACTCTAATTTTTAGCGGAGCAGAAACACTCATCATAGTTTTACTTCCACCAGAACCACCGCTCATAACTTGTTCTTCAGTTAATTCAATAATTTCAACTTGTCCGTCATAAACTTTCATATCTTGAAGACAATCTTGCTTACAAATTAATTTATCGGCAACTAAACAATCTCTTTCATAAATAACTGGAGTCTTAAAACAAAATGTAACCGGAATCGCTTCACCACTTGAAGTTTCCGCCGGAATAAATTGTGTTTCTGATTCTTGCGAAGCGATAATTTCACTTAATTCATCAGACAATTTTATTTGGGCATAAGAATCTTTTGGCCAAGGATTATAAATTTTATATGTTAAACAAGTCTTTGTTTTCTCGGGAACTAAAGCGCTTTCTCTATCCCAACTAATTCCAACACCAGCTGAAACTAAAGGAAACAATAATGTCGCAACTATTATAGTTGCCAAAAGAATTTTTTTTATATCACCCATTTTATTATTTATTTTTCTTCCTTTATAATTTTAACTCTAAGATCCACAAACTAAACCAGTACCAACACCCCTAAATGAAATAGTGTTATTATAATTTCCCGTCTCTTGCGCAACTGGAATATCTAACCAAAATCTCCAGTTACTTACTTGACCTGGAACAGTATAATTAACAGCTTTGACAAATGATGTTGTTATAGACACTTGTGAATTTACATCTGGATTAGTCCAATTTGAAGTTTCATTACTAGCATGATAAGTTTCATTATCAAGTCCAATAACGCCTGCTGCCCCATTAGTCATCCCACTATTTGCTAAAATACAAAAATCAACTGCAGTATTACTATCAGTTGAAACATTGATAAAATAAGTTGTCTCATTACTTGCTCCATCATAGTTATGTGTAGCATTAATATCTGTTGAAGGTAAAACATCAACAACACCAAAATAAATTCCTTCTTGTAAACCTGTACTAAAATCAATTGATAAATATTTAGAAATTGTTACATTTGAAGTAGTATAACCTTCAGAAGCATGACCAGTAATTGCAGTCGCATTTTCCAAAAATAAAAGACCTAAAGATACAACTAAAATTATACCTAGAATAATATTCACTAATCGTCCTCTCCCCCCATCCATGCTTTTTTTAATGAAAAATAGTTTATAAGTATTTCTAGGATTTAATGTTTCTTTTTATTTACTTTTTTTCTTCCAATCAAGTTAAAAATTAATAAAATTCCAGCAATTATTCCAATCGTTATATAAATTATACTATAATCTCTTGAATGAGAAATACATTGAACTCTAATTCGAAGTGGAGCAGAAACACTCATTTCAGTTTTTGAACCTTGACCTTGCGAAAGTTCAGATTCACTAACTTCAATAATTTGAACTTCCCCTTCATAAACTTTCATTTCTTCGTTACATTCTTGTTTGCATAACAAATAATTACCAACTAAACAATCTTTATTGTAAACAACTGGAGTCTTAAAACAAAAATTAATTGGAATTGCATTATTACTTGAAGTATTTGCAGGAATAAATTTTATTTCAGATTCAGATTTCAAAATAATTTCATCAAATTCAGAAGAAACCAAAATTTTCGCATAAGAATCCTTTGGCCAAGGATTATACACTTTGTAAGTTAAACAAGTCTCAGTTTTTTCTGGAACTAAAGCACTCTCCTTATCCCAACTAATTCCAACTCCAGCTGAAACAAATCCTAATAAAAAAATAACAAATAAAAAAAGACCAAATTTATATTTCATTTTAACATCCAGCCCCCGTTGTTATTCCTTTAAATGAAATAGTATTGTTATAATTTCCAGTAGGTTGAGCTGCTGGAACATCTAACCAAAACCTATAATATGCAGGAAAACCAGGAAATACATTTTCTTGTGTCAAAACATAACTTGTTGTAAAAATTGTTTCAGGCAAGGGAACTGTGTCATTTGTTTGATTTGAATATCCATAAGACTCATTACCAAGTCCTAAAACATCCGCTGCAATAGATTGCATATCACTAATTCCTCGAAGACAAAAATCAACTGG
>JAACWA010000001.1 GCA_009992175.1 archaeon | reverse complement strand
GAATACCTAAAACGGCGATTGTTCCCTTAAAGAAAGTGTCTTTCTTTATTTCGATTTTGTCGCTCATTATTATTTTTCCTCCTTTTTTGTTCTATTAAAATCTGAATTTTTTTTGATATTTAAATTTAATGGACTTAGAAAATAATTGTTTTATTTATTTCAAAACAACTATATTATTCATTCCCCGTCTTTTTCTAATTATAAATTGTTTTGCTTCAAGTTTATCAAGTAAACGAGTCATTTTTACTTTTCCAATTTCTAACTTTTCCATTAAATCTTTTTGAAACATTGCTTTTTCTTCATTTATTAAAATTTCAATTACTTCTTTTTCTTCTTTGTCTAATTTTGACAAATCAAAGACTTTTTTCTTTTCCTTTCCTTTTATTTTTTTTATTACAATTTTTTCATCAGGTTTTGAAAACATTATGTAAATACCTATTGCAAGAATTACTAGGACTATTGAAAGACTTATAGCTAATTGGGTTGTAGCTGTTTGGTGCATTATACAACTTGGTCCTTCTTTACAAGTTTGTGCAATTATTTCTTGAAGAGCTTTATTGAATATCCAAACAAGTATTCCCATAGCAACGGAAATACCAATAATTAACCATCCTACTTTTTTGTTCTCCATCGATAAAAAAAAGAATAAGGGTTTTTATACATTGTGGAACTGAAACTAGTTTCACCAAAGCGGTTAAATAAAACATTTCTTTCTATTTTTCATGGCAAACAAAACCAAAACAAAAAAAAGAAAAGGAGGACAAACCGATAAAGAACTTTATATTCAAATTGGATTAATTGTGGTTTTAGTTTTAGTAATTGGATTTAATCTCGGAAAAGTTTCTTTTGGAACTGGTGGAGGAATAGGAACTGTTTCAGCTTCTGAGATTATTCCTGCTGGAATTCCTGCAGTTTATGGAAATGATTTAGGGGTTAGTTATAATGATGTTAGTGTTAGTAATCCAAAACTTGCTGATGCAACAATCCAAAAACTTGCTCAATATGAAGATATGAAGTTAAGTTCAGAAGAAATGTCAAGATACATAAAAATTGCTGGGTCTATTAGTTGTGAGTATTGTTGTGGGGCACAATCAATTATTTTTTCTAATGGAGAAAGAGCTTGTGGATGTGCACATAGTTATGCTATGAGAGGACTTGCTAAATATATTTTGATAAATCATCCAGAAATGTCAGATGAAGATATTCTATCTGAACTTGGAAAATGGAAGGTTTTATTTTTTCCAGAAATTCATGAACAAAAAGCACAAGCTTTGGAAGCAAATGGAATTGATTCAACTAATTACATAAATCTTGCTTCAAACCTCTATAGAGGAATTGAACAAGGTCAGACTTCAGGAGGTTCTATGGTCGGTGGATGTTAAGATGAAATACTTTTTTATTATTTTTTTCGTCTTGGCATTTTTGCCCTTTACTTTAGCTTGTGGTACAGATCATGATGAAATAACTCAAACTAATTTAGCTCCTATTAGTTCTAATGCAGTTTATGATGGAAATATGATGAAAGGTTATGGAATGGGATTTTATCCTTTGTTAGTTTATGTTTTGGTTGTAATTTCATTAATTTTGTTTATTATTTGGATGATTAAAAATTTAAAAGGAGGTAAAAAATAAAATGGAAATAAAAAGGAATACTTTGCTTTGGGTTGTGATTGGAGCTTTGTTTATTGTAGCTTTATTTTTAGTTTTCCAAGCTGGGGCTTCAGAAAGTGTTCAGTCAGTTGGAGCTACAGCTCAAGCGGCAAAGACAGCAGCAGTCTCTTCTGGAGGAATGGTTGGAGGCTGTTAAATAATCTATTTTAATAAAATAAAATGAAGAAAAAAAATTTATATTTAGTTGGAGGAGTTCTTGTAGTTGTTTTAGCTGTTTTTTTATTAACAAGTGCAGTTAAAGGGTTTCAAAGTCTTGACAAATTTGGAGAAGAAATGACAATTTACAAAACATCTACTTGTGGATGTTGTGAGGTTTATACTTCATACTTTAAAAGTAAGGGAAGTTCAGATGTAAATGTTATAACCATTCCAGATAATGGCAAATTTATGGAAGAACATAAAATTCCTTCATTTTTAGAAAGTTGTCATACAACAATTGTTGGAAAATATTTTGTTGAAGGACATGTTCCAGTTGAAGCTATTAACAAACTTTTAACCGAACAACCCGATATTCTAGGAATTGGAATGCCTGGAATGCCTAACGGAAGTCCTGGAATGCCTGGTTCAAAAAATGGAGACTTTGTGATTTATGGAGTAAACAATGATGGAAGTACTTTTGAATTCATGAGGCTTTAAAATGGAAAACAACTTGAATTTATCACAAACAAAAAAAAAATTTTTAGTTTTTTTTAGTTTTTTGTTTGTGCTTTCTTTTTCTGAGTTTGTGAGTGCACATTGCCCCCTTTGTACTATTGGGGCTGGAGCTGCAGCTTTTGGAGCAGTTTCTTTAGGTTTTAGTAAAATTGTTGTTGCTTTACTAATTGGAGGGTTTTCTATGTCTATGGGATTGTGGTTTGCGAGAATTATTAAGAAAAAATATTTCAAATTTCAGGATGTTTTAGTTATTTTAGGAGTTTTTTTGTTAACCCTTATTCCATTACTTCCTATTTTTTCAGAATTACATGGGGTGGGAATTTACCTTTTTGGAGAATATGGGGGAATTTTTTATCGGACCTATACAATTGATTTTTCCTTGTTAGCTGGATTTTTCGGAGGACTTTTGGTTTTTTTGAGTCCAAAAGTTAGTAAAAAAATAACTTCAATTAGAAAGGGGAAGAAAATTTCATTTCAAGGTTCAATTGTGACCGTTTCACTTTTAATAATATTTGGGGGGATTATTCAATTAATTGTTTAAAATGGATTTATTATTTTTAGTTGTTTTGGGAATTTCAGCTTTATTTTTTATTTTTCTTGGAATTAAAGAATTAATTTCTAAAAATTCAAAAAAAGAATTTTGTGTTATCTGTGCTTCTGTTTTTTTAACCTGGGTTTTACTTTTAATTTTGAATTCTTTAAATTCATTTCAGAATAAAATTTTAATTGCAATTTTGATTGGAGAAAGTACATTAGGGTTGTTTTACCTAATTAATAAAAAATTTAAATCAATGGAAATTTTTAAGTTGCCTTTAATTTTAACTCTAATTGTTTTTGGATATACTCTTTTAGAGGGATTTAGTTATGGAAATGAAGTTTTAATTTTTATGGGGGTTCTTTGGCTTTTTTTTGGATTTATTTTCTTTTTTAGAAAAAACATGACTTTTAGAAAATTTGCAAATAAATTGGTGGAGTGTTGTAGGAATTTTTAAGATGGATTGTTGTGAAAATAAACAAAGTGGTGAAAATAAAGAAGTTAAGGAGATTTCTCCCAAAGAAAAATCTGTTTTAATTGGAATCTTGTCTGGTCTTGGATTGATTGCTTTTTATTTGGGGGTAATTTCGATTTTTAAAGGTTTTAGTTTTGCAATTATGAACCTTCGAAGTTTGTGGTATTTAATTTTTCCTCTTGCAATAGGGTTTGGAATTCAAATTGGATTATTTATTTCGATAAAAAATCATGCAAAGTTCACTGGTTCTGTTGCAACAACTGGAGCAATTTCTGGAGGAAGTATGATTGTATGTTGTAGTCATTTCCTTCTCAATATAATTCCTATTGCTGGCGTTTCAGGACTTGCAGTTTTTTTAGTTGAGTATCAACCTTGGTTTTTAGTTTTTGGAATTTTATCTAATATTGTAGGTATAACTTTAATGGTCAAACACAGAAATAAAATGAGAAAGGGGGTAAAATGTTAAAATGAAATTTAATAAAAAAATTATTTTATATGTTTTTCTAGGAATTTTGATTCTTGGACTCTTAATTTTCACTTTTTTTCCAAATATGACTTATGCAATTAGAGATTTTGGTAAAAGTGGATCAAACGAAGACATTTGTCAACCTCCTGCTGGAACAACATTAGAGGAATGGCAAACCCATATGAGTCACCATCCAAATATTTATGCGGGGTGTTTAAGTTAAAATGAACCCAAAAAGTATGTTTTTTGAAACATTGGAATTAATAAAACTTGTTTTTAATAGTCGGAAGTATATTTGGATTTCTTTAATTTTTGGAATTCTTTCTTTTGGAATTTTATATTATCTTTTAGTTGTTAAAGTTGCAAACCAAGATATTTGGATTTCAGTTATGATGTCGGGGGCATTGTTTGTTACTTTAAGTATAGTGAGCATAACTTTAATGAGTTTTTTGTCTGCAATTTTGTTTTCAATGATACTTTTTCATTTTAATAATTTCAGAAAAGGAAGTGAAAAAGGATTTTTTGGGTTTATTGGTTCGGGAATTGCGGCATTTGGAGTTGGATGTCCTACATGTGGAGCTTTCTTGTTTGGATTAATTGGAATGCCCCTTGCTTTGACTTATTTGCCTTGGAGAGGAGTTGAATTGCAACTTGTTGGAATTTTAATTTTAATTTTATCAATTTATTTGACAGGAAAGTCAATTAAGGGAATTTGTAAAATAAAAAACACAGAGATTTCAAATTGATTAAATTTATATATGAAAATTTTCTCATATAAATATGGAAAATAAAAAGCTAGGTTTAATTTTAATTGTAATTGGAATTTTAGTTGGAGGACTTTTTGTTTATTATAGTGGCGTTTTATCTGAAAAAGCGGTAGACAAAGGATGTTTTCAAAATATTGACTGTACCGAAATAAACCAAGAGAGTTCAATTTCACATTTTGCTATCGGAGTTTTTTCTTTTCTTATTGCTTTAGGATTTTATATTTTGTTTTTTAATAAAACTGAAGAGAAAATAATTGAACGTCTTGAAAAGAATGTGAGAGAAAATATCGAAAAAGAAAAATTTGATTTTGCTCTTAAGATGTTAAATCCTTTTGAAGCGAGAGTTTTGAAAAAAACCAAAGAACAAGAAGGAATAACACAAAATACTTTAAGATTTAAAGTTGATATGTCTAAAGCCAAGTTAAGTTATGTTCTTCAAGATTTAGAGAAAAGAGGATTAATAAAAAGAGTGAAAAAAGGAAAAACTTTTGAAGTTTATACAAAATTATAATCCAATTTGTCTTTGTGAACGTTAAAAAGCCAAAATTTGGGCTTTTTAAGGCTTTTTTTGGCTTCCGTTCAGACGCTAGATATATATAATTTAGTTCATAAGATACATTATGAATTTAATATTGGTCCTAAAAGAAGTGTTTAGTAAAAGAAAATATCTTTTTATAACTTTTTTAATTTCAATTTTTTTTTATTCGTTAAATGTAATAATCTCTTCTTGGAGAGTTTTTGGTGAATTTTCATCCGATAAAAGTTTTTTTGGAGCAATAAAAGTTTTTTTGTTTCTGTTTTTAAACATGGGACAAATTATGAAAATGTCTTCTTGGATTAGTTTGATTTTAATCAGTGTTTTATTAGGAATTTTATTTAGTCTCATTTTTTATAAAGTTAAAATGAATTTTAGTTCAGATAATAAAATTGGTTTATTGGGAATTTTTGGAGTTTTTCTTGCCGCGTTTGTGCCAGGATGTGCAGCATGTGGTGTTGGTTTGATTTCAGTTCTTGGATTGAGTGCAGGAATTTTGTCCATTTTTCCTTTTGGGGGTTTTGAATTATCTCTCCTTTCAATATTAATTTTAATTTTCGCAATTTTTAAGATAACAAAAAACATGTACATCTGCAAAGTTTCAAATTCATTTGTTAAAGATGAAAATACAAAGAAAAAGGAGGAAAAATAATA
>JAACWA010000041.1 GCA_009992175.1 archaeon | reverse complement strand
ACATTTTTTGATGCCAAAAATCCTATTGATGCTTGTTTGACCGAAGAAGAACGTCGCAATTATTCACGGAATGAAATGCTTGTATCTTATGAGCATACACCAAAAGAAATTTACAACACAATAATTGAGTGTTATAATAATCAAAGAGGCAAAAAAGTTGATAAAATGAAATTAATGAACTTCTTTGTCAGTCATAAAATGAATGTATTGTATTCTAAAATAGGAGATTTCTTTTGAAAGTAGCAGACCACCAACTTGATGAAATTTTTGAGATGATTAATTCATCTGCCGATGTAGAAGTTTCTTTACGGCAAACGTGCAAAACCAATCCGATAGTTAAATTCTATGTCCACCTAGCCTGTGATGACAGATGGATTGATTTTGATCTTCAAGATTTAAATTATAAATTTTCTGAGTTTCATCGTTCACTGTGTGGAGCTTATTTGATAAGTAAAAGCACTATGAATATTATTACAGAAATTATTTTTAATTCAAAGATTCCGAAGAAAACTAAATATTTCCAAACAAAGAATTTGATGGAATTGCTTTCGATATCCGAGGCCAAAGTATTTGAGGCAATTCTTAAAAAGAATTTGCCGACTATGTACCCTCACATCACACACGAAATGATGGTAAATATTGAATGAATATTGAATGAATATTAAAGAAATTAAAGCCATTACTAAAGAAGTAATTAATACCGCAGTCATTGAAAGTTCATCGGATTTTATTATGGTTGCGTATGAACTTCATAAAAGGTTTTATCAAGGTATTTCAGAAAAGATGAAATGTGTTCTTCCCATTGAAACATCTAATTATCATGATGAATGGGCTTCTAATTGTGTATTTACAGAGCAACGTTTAGACAGTCTAAACTCATCTGAGATATATCATTCTATGATCGCATATCGTACATATCTTGATTATTTTCTAAATGATGAAACCATCTCCAAGAAATATTTCATGGATGAAGATGATCATATTGGCTGGCAAATTTATAAAGAATTAGATACAAAATATAATTGGTGTCGCAAGCGGCTTTCTGTTCTCAATTATCTTGAAGAGGTGAATTAAATGGCTAAACTGGCTAAATCTTCTGTCTTTAAGTATCGTCAAGCATCAGTACCTGACATTTACAATAATATAAAAGTGGTTGAGGGTACAGATGAAATCATTTACGATAAGAAATATGTAACTGCGATTGTAAATAATAATCGTATTGTTAAGTTCTTAAAAGATTCAATTAAGTTCAAATGAAAGAATTCGACTACTCCATTGATAAATCTGTATTTTTGTCTAAATCAAATTTTTCAGAATACATTGAAAATATGATTCTAAAATATCCACATTTGACATATTTTGATGCCATTTTGAAATTTTCAGATGAATCGGATAAAGAACCTATTGAACTAGTTCAATATATGTCTGATGTTTTGTTGGCTAAAGTAAAACAGTCTGCTGTGGAAAGTGATTTGATTCAGTCTAATACACCTACATTTGAAGAATTACTATGACACCAAGAAAAGCATTTTCATATTTTCATGGAATGCATTTACACTTTACAACAGACAAATACTCAATCTTAAAATATGGTGCTCAGACTCAAGTTGCTTCAAAAGCATTTGATAAATTAAACCCAGGTATCAAGTTTAAGTTTGATTGGTTTTCTACAAAATTCCAAACTACAGAAAACACAGTTTATGCATGTATTGGGAATGAATTAAAAGAAACTGATATTAGATTTGCAAATAAGCAAGAAATATTAGACAATTATATTGATTATAAGAAACGCCGTGAATCTATTTCATACGTGTTGGAAAATGAATATGAGAAATATCTAGAAAAGAAAGAATTCAAATTTCACCAATTGATCTTCAATTATTTGGCTTCATTATATTCACCAGAGTTTATATTATTGATGGATTATGAAGCAGATAACTTATCGAAAATCTTAGATGCAGCACAATTTTCATTCGCTCGGCCAAAGCTTCTTAAATTAATCAAATATAAAAGTTTTTTCTCTCCCATCAACTATCTTAA
>JAACWA010000015.1 GCA_009992175.1 archaeon | reverse complement strand
ACTCTTTCAATTGTTTCAAGTGCGGCAGCAATTAAAGTTGTTTCAGACTGATCAAGCGCTGTTGGAATTTTAATTGTTCCAAGTGTTCTTTTGTCTTGCCTTTCAAGTTCTACTTCAATTCTTCCAATTTTTCCTTCTTTTTGAAGTTCCCTCATTTCAAGGTCAGCACCTAAAAGTCCTTCTGTTTGACCAAATAGCGCTCCAATTACGTCTGGCTTTTCAAGAGCACCTTCAGCGTTCAAACTAGCATGAATCATATATTTAATGGATACTGGACTTACTTTAGCCATTTTGATTTCTCAAAAATGGATAATGAAAATCTATGATTTACTTTTGCCATTTTATTTTTTTCTCCTATTTAATTAATAAAGTCCTTAAGGACTTTCTAGAAAAATATCTACGAACTACCAATTTATCAAAACTTACTATTTTGATTGAATGTGAGCGTGAAAGTGAATAATAATCTTAACTTAAGATATTTTTCTAATAGAAATCTATGGGTAATTTGGTTTTTAAAGGTTTTTATGGTCCAAAACGGATTTTTAAGAAATATTTATAAAATCCATATCCGGCCCTTTTTAATGATAAACCTAAAAGATTATTTAAAAAATACCATGGGAGCATGGAAAAGTCCCTTTTTACCAAGTTATTACTTTGCAAAAACAATTAATGATTTTTTGGAGAATTTAGATGAGATTAAATCAACTAAAACTCTTTTGCCCCCAGGAGTATTTCTCTACGGTTCTGTGGTAATAAGTTTCAAGCCATCATTAATTTATCATGAACTTGAAATTTTGAAAGGAAGAATGTCTGATTTAAGTAACTCTTTTGTATTTGATTATGACTATTCTTTTTTAAAGTTACAAGAAAAAAAACCCCTTAAAGATGGAGATAGAATTTATGATTTGATGGTAATCTATTCCCCAAAAGATGCAGAAATATCGGTTGTGGATTATGATCTTCAAGGGCCAATTGCTCCAGAAAAAAGTTCCGTAGAATTAGAAGAAAAATTAAAATTAGGATTTAATTTTTCTTAGGCCTTTCCAGTTTCCCTTAAAATCCGAGCTTCTTTAACTTTTCCAAGTTTATCATAAACTTTGAGCAATTTTTCCTTTGTTTCTTCTTTTTCAGGTTCTTCAACTTTAAGCCTTAAAAATTTTTCATAAAGTTTAATTAAATGTCCTGGTTTGTTTTGTTTTTCTCTTTTTTCAATTTCACTTCTGAAAAATTTAAGAAATTCTGAGTATAGGGCTTCTTTTTCTTGTTTGTTTCCTTCATCAAGTGCTTTTTTTAGGGCTTTATCACTTTCATCAATTTTTCCCTCAGAAACGTAAGCTTTTGCTTCATTCAGAAAGTTTTCTTGTTTTTCCCTGAAAATTACAGAGTTTACTGCAGCATTCTTAAAAGCTTCAGCAGCACTTGAATACATCTCTTTATTCAAATAAATTTGAGCAAGTTTCAAATAAGCAAATTTTCTCATTTCAATTGGAGGCATAAGTTTCAAATAACGCTCCAAGTGATCAACTTGAATATAATCTCCCTTTCCTTCAAGAAATTTTTCAACATCTTGTTTATGCATATTTTTGTCAAGTAAACTCATACTAAATGAAATCATCCCCTCTTTTTAAGGATTTTTATTAAAAAGATTTATTGAATTATAATAATCCTTAAAAAGTCTATTCTTGAATTATTTTTATGAATTTAACAGATGTAGCAATTGGATACATGGCATCTGGTGGAGATTCCGGTTCTGGAAAAACCCCCAAATCAAATAGATATTCTTTTTTTGTTTATAACTCAGAAGATGAAGTCTTAAATGATGTAAAGGAAGAATATTCCAAATTATACAAAGAGCCTCCAAAAATTGTCGGATTTAATGAAAATATTTTAGGAGAAAAAAATTTAGAACTTAGAGTTGAAAAAAAGGGTTTTATGGGGAGAATTAAGGAAGAAAGAAATTTTAGCAGATCAATTACAATGGATAATTTTCTTAATGAGCAACTAGTCAAAATAAAACTTTTTGATGACGAAATGAAACCAATAAGTGAAAATATCATGATTGCAAGATATTTAAAAAATAAGTATCAGAAAAAATAATCACAAATTATCTTTAGCAATCTCTATAATCCTTTCATAAGCTCCTTCAAAACCTTGTTGCCTGTTCATACTCATTGGAACTAATTTTTGCAATTCAGAAAAGAATTGGTTATATTCTTTTTTAACATTTTCAGAAAGAATTTCTTCAGGAGCTAGTTCATTGAAAAAAGTAAGAATAAAATAAAGTTCAGACTTTACAAAAGCAGAATCAGATGTTGCAAGGTAATTCATTTTTCCCTCTTTTTTATTTCCAATTAAATAAACGGTTGACATACACTTTGTAACAAGGTTTCTTTCTTTCTTTTCATCTTTAGGAAAGGGAAAAAGTTTTTTCCCATAAGTAATCATTTTTTCAAGACTCGCCTTATCAATCCCAAAGTTTTCAAGTTCTTTAGATTCAGTTAATTCGTTTAAGATGTTCTCAATTTCTTTTTTCATTTTTAATAGTCTCATACTTAAACAATAAAAAATCTTTATCAGAATGAATTAATTTTTAACTTCCTTTTTCAAACAAATAAACACTTTTTACTTCTTCAGAGAGTTCATTACTAAATCCTATGGCATATCCTTCACTTCCCAATTTTAGATAAGTAAGGTAGCAATCAGTCAAACTTTCTAGAATAGACAGTTTTTCCATAAAAAATAAACTTGTTTAAAATTCTTAAAGATTTATATTTAAAATATTCCCGGATGTGAGAGAATATAGTTAACTATAAAAAAATTAGTTTCACATGTTTTTGGAGTGTGGGTAAAGTTATATGCCTCAATTCCATACTTTTTAAATTTAGAATTTTCTGAAGAATTAAAAAAATAAACTAATTTTTCTCTATTTTGGAACACATAACTTCCGTATTCAGATAAAATGTTTTCAGTAATTTCTTTTTGACCATTATACCCTTCAACAAATTCCTCTTTATATTTCTTTAAAAAAGAAATAAGATTTTTCATAAATAGACTACATAAAAACAATTTTTAAAAATTTGGGTGTTTGGGGTTCTAGGACAAAACTAGAGATAATCTCTAATTTAAGAAGAACTTTTAATTGAAAGCACTATTTTCTTTCACTATTGTTAACATCCTCTTTAAAATCTTGCAATTAAATAAATCTTTTTGTTATAATTTATAATTTTCCTTAAAAATAATAAAGCATTATCCCGACCAGAAGAAAGAGATATAATAAAAATATAAAAAACAAAATTTTAGTGATTCTTAGGGAGTTTTGTCCCAGACTCGGTGTTTGGAAAAGGCTTATATACTATTTTATATTAAATAAAATATTATGAAGGATAAATTTACTGGATATTATCTCACTTTTGTTTTTGTTTATTCCCTACTTTTCATTTTAAAATTGGGAAGTCTTTTGACTGATGGAGGTGGAACTTTTTCATGGGGCCCATGGGCAAATTTTTTTATTTATCTCCAGATTATTTTTTTGTTACTCTCTATAATTTATCTTGTTTATTCCTTGATTAAGGAACTAGGTAAAAAATATTATCTCTTACCTATTTTGTCAATTATCACTTCAGTTTTTGGGGGATTAATGTTGTTAATTTCTGTAATTATAATTGGAATGGGAATTTTTCCAGTAATAATGCTTTTATACAATCTTTTTTTGATGGGATATTCAATTTATTTATCAAAATCAGAGAATAAAATTTCTAACCAAGTAGAGGTAAGAGATTCAAAGTAGTTTTATAATTAATAATCCTCATTAACTATTAAAATAAGAATTTATATTCAAAAAATTCTAATTTTTTCTAAATTTATTTTTAACTTTATCGAAAAAACTTGGTTTATCTTGAACAATTGAGAAAGTAACAATTTCCATTTTTTTTGGAGCGAATGATTCCATCTGGGCTTGTTTTGTTTTATTTAAGTTATCCATTGCTTTATTATACCCCGCATTTATCATACTTTTTGGGTAACTTTGATTTAATAATACTTTGTATAAATCTTTGGCATTTTGACCATTTGACAAATTTTTTTCAAAAATTTCACCATCCCCTTTTTATTATCAATCTATCTCATGATAGATTCAACAAATATTGAGTATTTAATGAATTGTATAAATTAATCTAATAAGAATATTTTATTTCAGAAAAATTACTTTTTCTTAGTAATTTCTAAGCAAACACCAGCAGCAACAGTTGCACCAGCATCTCTTACGGCGAACCTTGACATATAAGGGTTTTCTTTTTGAGTTTCAATAGCAAGTCTTCCTTGGGGTTTTATTCTTACTTTAGCAACATCTCCATTCTTTAAGAAGTCTGGATTTTCCTTTATTGTTTCACCCGTTCTTGGATCAATTTGTGCAATCAATTCAATAAATTGGCAAGGAACTTGAGCAGTGTGAATGTGAAATACAGGAGTGTATCCTTTAGCTAAAACTGTTGGGTGGTTGATTACTGCAATTTGTGCAACGAACTCTTCAACAATTGGAACAGGGAAAGCAGCGTCACAAATAACATCTCCTCTTGCGATATCCTTTTTTCCAATTCCTCTAACATTAACTCCAACATTTTCTCCAGCTTCTGCTATCGGAAGTGTTTCGTGATGAGCTTCAATAGTTTTTATTTCACCTTGGATTCCTTCACCAGTTCTACCTGGAAGAACTTTAACTTTTTGTCCAATTTTCATAATACCAGTTTCAACTTTTCCAACAGGAACAGTTCCAATACCAGTAATTTCATAAACATCCTGAACAGGCATTCTCATTGGTAAATTAGTTGGTGATTCAGGAGCAGGGAACAAATCAATTTGTTCTCTTATTGTTGGTCCTTTATACCAAGCCATTTTATCAGATTTTTTAATAATATTGTCTCCCATAAGTCCAGAGCAAGCAACAAAGGTTGTTGAGTCTGCTTTGATTCCAACTTGTTGAAGTAATTTCGAAACATCTTCTTTTACAGAATTGAATTTTGCTTCATCATAGTTAACCGCATCCATTTTATTAACTGCAATACAAAGGTTCTTTACTCCCATTGTTCGAAGAAGCCATAAGTGTTCAGTAGTTTGAGGTTGAACTCCACTAGGTGCAGCAATAACTAAGAAAGCAGCATCAGCTTGTGAAGCACCAGTAATCATGTTTTTTACAAAGTCTCTGTGACCAGGTGCATCAATAATTGTAATTTCATACTTATCAGTTACTAATTTTTTATAAGCAAGGTCAATTGTAACTCCTCTTTCTCTCTCTTCTTTAATGTTATCCATTACATAAGCGAATTCAAAACCAGCTTTACCATTTTTAACAGCTTCTTCTTTAAGCTTCTTCATTTCTTGTTCAGTTACTGCTCCACCGTCAAACATCATTCTACCAACACAAGTTGATTTACCTGCGTCAACATGTCCAACGAATACAACATTCATACTTGGTTTTGCTTTTGCCATAATTGATTATGAAAATTTATATTTATAAATCTTTCGATTACTTTCTTTTTTTAATTTTTTTCTTTTTTTCCGTCGATAAATTATTCTTTTCGAAGAAAAATCTCTTAGATAAAATCAAGAAGGTAACAATCACAATTCCTGAAGAAAATAAAATATCGGATGCATAATGTGCCCCATAAACTACCCTTTCAAAAGAAACAAAAAGTCCAAAGAGAATAGTTAATCCAAAAATAATCCATTTTTGAATTTTATTTTTATTCATAAAAATTAGGATTAGGGGAATTAAAATCCATCCTAAGTAAGCATGTCCCGAGGGAAATGAATAGTTTCCAGTAATTCCTTGGGGTAAATACCATTCGGTAAAATTTCCAGCATTTGCTAAAACATTTTCATACCTTACCCTTCCCCAGATAAATTTTAAAGCTTCGACGAGAACACCCGAAATAATAAATGTCATAACTCCTACTTTAGCAAAGAGATAATTTTCTTTAGAAAATTTGTCCCATTTAGTATTAAATAAATAAAAAAAGATGAGGGAAATTAAAATAAAAATAAGTCCAAGGGTGATTCCGTATATAGACATAAATTGAAAATTCACATTAAAATAATCAAAGAAAATTTTAATTAAATAAATAAAAAGAAATGATAAACCAAGAATTTCTCCCAAGAAAAAAAGTTTACGGTGAGAGAGTTTTCTAATTTTTAAGTTTGTACCAAGGGTAAAAATTGCAAAAAGACCAAAAAGAATTCCAGGAATTTCTCCAAAATTTTCAACTAAATTTGCAATTCCAGAATTTGAATTAAAAAGAAATTTTGAGATTTCTAAATCATAAATTCCAAAAACAATAGCAAGAGCTACCCAAACTAAAGGAATTATAATTAATAATTTATTAACAACCGATTTCTTCCAAAAAGTCTTTATTGACATCAAAAATTAAAGAAGTTCGAGTTTAAAAATTTATATTCGAAGAAATTCTAAATAAATTGTTTTATAACCTTTTTATTAAGTAAAAGGTAGCTCCAAATAAATCCATTCAATGCTACTCCAAATAAATGCCAAGAATTTCCATTTAGTATTGAATAAATATGGCCCAACAACTCAAGACTCGCCAAAATAATGATGGTAATTCTAGCCCATTCCTTTTTTTTGGATAATCCTCTTGCGACAAAAAAAGAAATCATTCCAAAAATTATTCCAAAAGCTATAAGTGTAAGGTTTCCCGTCAAGATTCCTTCAATTAAGGTTAATATGGAAATTCCAAAGTAAATGTAATAAATAATAACTATTGCCTTAATCCAAGAATCTATTTTTTTAGGTGAATTTTTTATATTCATTTTTACTGATTTTCTGAAAGTCCCTTTCTGTCCCTAATAGACTTAATAACATCTGGTTGAAGTGAAGCGGGCATTCTTTCAAAACTTTGATCTCTAAGAGATGAAACTCCTCTACCTTCAGTTGCACTTCTAAAGTCGCTTGCCCAACCAATCATTTCAGCAACTGGAATTTTTGCTTCTAAAATCATTGTTCCAGCTTCTTGATTCATATCAAGTAATTGTCCCCTTTTACTTCCAACTAATTTTGAAGCTGAACCCATAAGAGCTTCTGGAACTTCAAGCATATGAACTTGTAAAGGTTCAAGAAGAATAGGGCTTGCACTCTTGAAAGCTTCTTTTATCGCATCTCTTACCGCAGGATAAACTTGTGCTGGTCCACGGTGGATTGCATCTTCATGAAGTTTAATATCAGTTAAAGTTACTTTCAAATTCATACAAGGTTCTCTTGAAAGTGGACCTTGGTCCATAACCATCTCAAATGCATCCATAATCATTTCAATTACTTCACCGATATGAACTTCTCCACGTGTTTCATCAAATAACATATTTCCTTTGTAAACATCTTTTACATTTCTAATTTCGTCTGCTCCCCATCCTATTCCAGATAAGGCTTTAGTAACCTGGTCAGACTTTTTCTTAACCCTTCCTTCTGACAAGTCCCCTTTTTCAATTAATTCAAAAAGATCTTGAGGCAAAGGCTCAACTTTTATAAAAAAGCTGTTGTGTTTGTTTGGACTTCTTCCTTCACTAGGAGTTGAAGATTTCAAAACACTTTCTCTATAAACAACAATTGGAGCAGAAGTTTTTACTTCTAAACCTTTTTCAGTTTTAATTCTATTTTCAATAATCTCTAAATGAAGTTCTCCCATACCTGAAAGTAAAGATTCTCCTGTTTCTTCATTAATAGTTACCTTTATTGAAGGATCTTCTTTTGCAACTTTTCTTAAAATTTCAATTAATTTTGGTAAATCTTGAGTTTTGACTACTTCAATAGATTTAGTAATAACGGGTTGGAAAATGTGTTTAATTTCTTCAAATGGAGTTTGTTCTTTTTCAGTAACTGTTTCTCCAACATCAACATCAATTCCACTTATTGCAAGAACATTTCCAGCAGGAACACTCTCTAATTGTTCTGGTTTAATTCCATTATAAACTAAAACTTGTTGGATTTTTCCCGTTTTACCCGCATTATTAAAATATACATCCATCCCACTTCTCATTGTTCCAGAATAAATTCTTCCAGCAGAAATTTCTTTTCCTGAACGGGGGTCAATTACAATTCTTGTTACAACAAATCCAAGTTCTCCTTTGCCATCACAACTTAAAAGAGATTTTCCAAATTCAGAGGATTCATCTCCATGCCAAATTTTGGGGATTCTATATTTTTGTGCTTCGAGTGGATCAGGCAAATGTTTTACTGCCATATCCAAAACTACTTCAAACAAGGCAGCGTTTTCCCAAACCCATTTTTTTCTTTCTTCTTTTGGAATGTTTTCATCGTAAATATTATAAATATCTTTAAAACTAATTTTCTTTTTTTGCATAAAAGGCATTGAAAGTGCCCAATTTTCCCTAGCCGAACCAAAAGCAACACTTCCATCATTAACACTAACTCTCCACTTTTCTGCAAATTCTTTTTCTGCAATTTGTTCAATTAGGTGGTTAAAGTTTTCAATTAATTTCATAAACCTCTCTTGCATTTGTTCAGGAGTAAATTTAAGTTCGTTAATCAGTCTATCAACTTTATTAATAAATAAAACAGGTTTTACTCTTTCTTTTAAGGCTTGCCTTAAAACAGTTTCAGTTTGAGGCATAATCCCTTCAACAGCACAAATCAAAACAAAAGTTCCATCAATTGCCCTCATTGCACGAGTAACATTTCCCCCAAAATCAACGTGTCCAGGGGTATCAATTAGATTAATTAAATATTCATGGTCTTGGTAGTTGTGAACCATAGAAACATTTGCAGCGTCAACAGTCATAAGTCTCTCTTGTTCATCTGAATGTTGCCAAGTGGCCATCCCATCTTCTAAGTCTCCTGCATTTTTCGAAGCCATCATTCCAGCTGCAGCAAGTAAATTATCTGTAAAAGCAGTTTTACCGTGGTGAATATGTGCAGAAGTCGCAACGTTTCTGATACTTTCTTGCTTTGAAATCAGTCTTTGAATCTTCTCTAAGCTTGTTTCTTTTTCTACCATATTTAGCCTTATAAAAATTAGTTTATAAAACTTTTCTTAAATTGCAAGTACAATAATTATTAAAAACTCTTTTAATTTTTTTAAAGAATGAAGATTAAAAAAAGTTTAATAAAGAAAGTGGGAGAAAGAATTGGGTTAAAAAGTAAAAGAGAAATTTTCGCTTATCTTAATTTCTCTGAAAATGCAGATATGGATGACGGGTTAATTATGTTTGGAAATGTGAAAAATGATTTTTGACAAGAAGCCCAGAGAAATTTAATCATTAAAAAATACGGTAAAAAAATTTATGATTTATTTAAAGGTCCAGTTATGAATTATAACAAAAGGAATGAAATCTCAAAGGCAATTAATCCAATTTTAAAAAGATATTCTGAAATGGCATATAACCATTTTCTTAACTTATTTATTTCAAAAGGATTAATTCATGAAACCCATTTTGCAAGATTAAATAGGGAAACAAAATATCCCTCTCTTTCTTCTTATAATTACCTTAATGATTTAGAAATTTATACTCTTTTTAGAAGGATTGGAGAAGAAAGATGGAGTGGAAGACATCCAAACCCAATTACTAAGGAAGTTATTGATTATCACAAAAAATTTAATTATGAATTTAAGGTTTAAGTTCTTTTAATTAATAATTAATTTAACAAAATAATTTTTTTAAATAATAATCAAGAAGTCTTCCCCATTCTTTTAAGATAGGGTCTTCATCTTTATTCATTTTTTCTGAGAGTTCCCTATACATTTCAAAATTTTCCCTAAATATTTCCTAATAATACTCATATCCTTTTTTATCCAAAGGTCCTTCTCCATGTTGAGTACATTTTTCATAAGCTTCTCCAATTGCAATGAATTCCAATTTGCTTTTTTCTTCATTACCTAGATTTTTATCTGGATGATACTTAATTGCCAATTTTCTATAAGCTTTTTTTATTTCATCAGGAGATGTATCTCTAGAAATTCCTAACCTTTCATAATAGTCTTCAATTTCCGAAGGTTTTTTTATTAAAAAATTAAGAAGAAAAATTATTATTTAAAAATCACTTCTTGTCTCAAGTGTTCCATTTCCATCTGAATCTATCAAAAGATATTCTTTATTTAATTCAATATTCCTTTCTTTTTCCAAAAAATCATCAAAATTAATCTCGCTTTTTAATTTTACAATTCCCGAGGCTGTTTTAGAAACAATTCCTTTTTCTAATCCATAATAGGCAATATGGTCTATTTTTCCATTAAAATTAAGGTCATATGCAGACTGAATCCTATATTTATTTAATTTAAAATCTTCTAGAAGAAATTTCTCATTTTTATCTTTGTAAAATGTATCTCCTTGTTTTACAAAATTTCCATCTTGAGAATTAAAGAGTAATAAAAATGCCAAAGTAATCAAATTAACCATAAATTATCTAGAAATCATTTCTTTATAACAATTATTAAGATGCAAAATAGATTTTATCTAGCAGAATCAGCTTGAGCTTCAGCTTCTTTCTTTTTTCTCATTGCAACGCTTTCACCATTTTCTTCATAAGCCATAATTATTTCTTCAGCTAATGTTTGACTTAACTTTTTCTTTTTTCCAAAAGCTTTATCACTTGCCCCGTGAACCATATTTTTTAATGCTAAGTTAACACGTCTTATCGGTGAAACGTCAACAGCTTGGGGATACCTTGCTCCACCATATTCAATTATTGTTGTTTCATCTCTAGGACTAGCTTTTTCAATTGATCTAACTAAAACTTCAACAGGGTTTTTACCAGTTTTCTTTTCAATAACTTTGAATGCTTCAATAACCATATTCATATTTTTAGAATATTTTCCAGTAGAATGTCCAACTTCAAGTCTGTGTTTTTTATTTCTATGTCCAGTAAGAGAAAGTTTATTCATTAGTCTTTCAACAATGTTAACTTTAGTTTGGCCATGTTTAACAACATTTCTTCCGTGAGTTTTAAGTGCAAGTAATGGTTTTAAATTAATTGCGTTCTTAAGTCCCAGGTCAACAATTTGAACTTCCGAAATGTCCCACATATCAAAAATTTTAAAATTAATTTCTTTTTTTTCAGTTATTTTTTCTTCCATTTTATCTTCTACCCTTCTGTATCTTACCCATCCACAATCTGTGAAGAGGTTGATCATTTACTTTAATTACTTTATATCTGATTCCTGCAATGTCTCCTTTAGCACGTCCTTGTTTTCCACCAATTCTTTCAATCATTACTTCATCATGTTCATCAATAAATTTTTGAGCTAAGTTTCCAGGAATAAAAGCTCCAACAACTTTTCCATTTTTTGTTAACTGAACTCTGCAACACTTTCTCATGGCAGAGTTAGGCTGTCTTGCTTCTTTTTGAAATTTAGAGAGAACAATTCCTTTAGCTTGATTTGCTCCACCAAGGGGATCAGATTTAGAATAAAGGTCGAGAGTATGAACTTTGTAAGCCCGGTCTTTCCACCTAAATTTCTTTCTATCTTTTAATTTTTTAAATGCACTTTTTAATCCCATTTTATATGAATATCCTTAAGAAAATTAGTTTAAAAAGCTTGTGATGAATTTTAAAAAAGAGTTTCAAATTAAATTACCTTATATTCAACTCTAAAAAAATCTTTAACAATAGTCTTCATTTCATTCAATCTTCTTTTGTTTCTACCTAGAAGCGCAGCCTTGTTTTCGCTACCAGCATTAACTATTAATTCATTTGGGGTAATTTCAATTTCTTTAAAAGTAACTGGAGCAATTACAGCTTGAATAAATTGTTTAGCAGTTTCTATTCCTTTTGGAATTTGAATTATTCTAACCCTTCTTTTTAAAATGTCAGACATCTTCTTTAGATTTTCTCCATTTCTTCCAAGTGCTTGGGGAATGTCATGCTTATGAACACAAAACATTAAAATTTCATTATATAAAAAACAATATCTGGTTTCAAGTTTAGTTATTTTTCTAAATAAACTTAGATATCTTAACCCCTGCATATCAATTGTATTTACCATGTTACAATCCTCATATATCTATTTGCTTTATAAAAATTGTTATTTGTCATTTTTAAAATATTCATTTTATTCGTCAGTAATTGTCTTAAGAGAGAAATCTTTAATCATTATTTTTATTTATTTGTTTTTTCAACAATTTTTGAGTCGGCAGTTTTCTTAAGTTTTTCTTCTTTAGTTAAGGGACC
Organism: archaeon; assembly: GCA_009992175.1. GTDB lineage: Archaea > Nanobdellota > Nanobdellia > Pacearchaeales > GW2011-AR1 > GW2011-AR1. The sequence continues at coordinate 44,205 of JAACWA010000015.1, read as the reverse complement.
AATAACATTTACAACCAATCCAGGTAATCCTGTCCCAACTGGAACAGGTTGGTTTAAAATAATGTTCTCAATTACACTTTCTAATTTATCTGTTGAACCTTTAACAATTGCATTTACAAACTGTCTAACTGGAGTTTCAAAAGTTGCTCTTGCTAAAATAGATGCTTTCTGAGCAATAATTCCCATCCTTGTAACTCCTTTAACTTCACCATTATTAGTCATAGCATCAGCAACAAGCTCCAAGTGTTTAATATTAATATCAAGTCCCTGTGAATCAAGAACTTCTTTAATTTCATTAATAATTAATTGTCTTGCAGCTTCAATTCCAAATACAACTGCAACTTCATGCAAGTCATTAGAGATTATTTTCTTTTTATCAACTTCTTTTAATTTTATCATTTCTTTCAAGTTTGTTCCAAGAGTCATAACAATAAAGTCTCTTCCTCTTTTCACAATCAATATTTGTTCAACACCTTTAACACCCGAAATAATTGATTTTTTCAATTTTTCTTTAAGTTGATAAATTTCTTTAAATCCATATTCTGATGCATTTAAAACAATGGAATTTCCTTTGTTCTCGACGTTAAACCCAAGTTCATTAAGCTTTTCAACAACTTTGTTTAAAGTTGTATGTGTTTTCTTAAGTTCATTTTTATCTAAATTAATTGAAATTGTTTTTGAACTAAAATCTAAATTAATTTCTGAAGAAATTCCCTTTAGGTTTACTTCTTTAATTTGTTCTGCAAACTCTTTAGCACTTTCTTCATTATTAAACTCGCTTTCTAAGTGAATTTCCATTTTTGGTGAAGAAGGTTTCTTTCTTGCGTCAAAAATTTCAATAATTCTTGGAAGTCCAGTTGTAACCTGCATTTCAGCTACACCTGCCATATGGAAAGTATTCAAAACCATCTGTGTTGAAGCTTCACCAAATGACTGTGCAGTCACGAGTCCAACTGCTTCTCCCGACGAGATTTTTTCTTTTAAGTGAATTTTTGAAACATCATATCCATCAAGACCATATTTGAATTGGATTATATTGTTTCCTGAATCTCTAATTGTTCCATCATATTCAACCCTCATATCTTGAAGTGCATTAGCAAGACGTCTATATAAATAACCTGATTTTGGAGTTCTAAGTGCAGTATCCATCAGTGAATCACGACCAGTAATTGCTTGGAAGAAAAATTCATCAGGTCTAAGTCCTTTAATAAATGCACTTCGAATAAATCCTCTTGCTTTTGGACTCAAATCTCCTTTTTTGAAAAATGAAAGTGTTCTTTCAGTGTAACCAATATCAATTCTTCCTCCAGCAAAGGCCTGTTGACCAACACATGAAGCCATCTGAGTAATGTTAAGAATATTTCCTCCACCACCAGATTTTATCATATAACTAACTGGATTAGTGTTGGGGAATCTTTCTTTTACCATTGCACCAATTTTTGTTCTAACTTCATTTAAAACTTTAAGTAAATGTATTTCACGAGATTCTTCTGCTGATTTTCCCGGAATAAGTTCGATTGTTTCATCTCGATAAGATTGAATAATTTCATCAGCTTTTTTCTCAGTTGATTTAATTATTTTTTCACTCTCTGCAATTGTGTCTTCATCTAAATCAAAGTCTTCAACAGATGCAGTGATTCCTCTTTCCGACAAATAATTTTTACCAAGGTTAAATGCTCTTCTAATAGAATCAAATGCTTCATTTCTTCCATACTTTTGATCAATTATTTTTACAAGTTCTCCACCTTCGTCACCAAAAGTACTTTTATCAATATCTCCCTTAAGGACTTTTCCTTTTTTAATTTCAATTGAGGAGTTTGAAAAATCTACATCAGGAATTACTGAAGAGAAAACATCTTTTCCACTAATCATCTTTGTCGAAATATCTAATTCAATTCCCGATTTATATAAAAGTTGATTTGCTTCTTCACGTGTAAATTCTTTTTGACCAAGAAGGTAATTTCCTGTAACTGCGTCAACAATACATCCAATTAAATTAGTATTATTCTTTGGTGAAATTAAATTTTGTTTAACATCAAGTAATATTTTTGATTCAGCTCTCGCTTCTTCATTTTGTGGAGAGTGAATATTCATCTCATCACCGTCAAAGTCGGCATTATAAGGATTTGCTGCAGCGGGGTGGACTCTAAAAGTTCTTCCTGGAAGAACTCTCACAAAGTGTGCCATTAAACTTGCTCTATGAAGTGAAGGATGACGGTTAAACAAAACAACATCTCCATCCTGTAAATGTCTTTCAACTTTATATCCAGGTTTAAGTTCTTCAATAATCTCTTCTTGAAGTTCAGCAGTTATTTTTTTCTTTCTTCCATCAGGCCTAATAATATAGTTTGCTCCTGGCCAAACTTCACCATTTTTAATAAGTTTAGAAAGTTTTTCTTTATTCAAATCATTAACTGTTTCTGAAACTGTAACAACTCTTGCAATTTCAAAAGGAATTCCAACTTCATTTATTCTAATATTAGGGTCAGGACTAATCACAGTTCTACCAGAATAGTTTACTCTTTTTCCGGCGATGTTTTTTCTAATTCTTCCTTCTTTACCTTTTATCCTTTCAGTAATTGTTTTCAAAGGTTGACCACTTCTATGTCTTGCTGGAGGAACTCTAGCAACAGTATTGTCAAAGAAAGTTGTAATATGATATTGAAGTAAATCCCAAAGGTCTTCAATTATAACTTCTGGAGCTCCAGCATTAAGGTTTTCCCAAAGTCTTTGATTAGCCCTTATGATATCTGACAATTTATGAGTTAAATCATCTTCACTTCTTTCTCCAGACTCTAAAATAATACTTGGTCTAACTGTAACAGGCGGAACAATTAAAGAATTTAAAATTGCCCATTCTATTCTACATGTTCTTGGGTTAACACCAATTTTTTTAAGTTCTTCATCTGGAATTTTAACTAAACTTTCTCTTATTTCAGTTGGGAAAAGTCTTGTTTTTCCTTTGTAAAAGCTTGTTGGTTTTTCGAGTTTTACTTTTTCCTGAGTTGCTTGACAGTGAGGACACTTTTTATTGTCTTTTGCTTTTTTTGCTCTTTCACTTGGAGAATATTTTTTCAAATCTTTTTCATCAAGCATAAGTTTTCCACACTCTTGACAAAATGATCTAAGTCCAAGTTCAATTACAGAAATATATTTTAAATGCATAATTGGTTTTGCGAGGTCAATACTTCCAGGATGTCCCAAACATTCCTTAATTTTTCCTCCGCAAGTTCGACATCTCACTCCAGGATCAATTGCTCCAAGACGCAAATCCATCAAACCTCCATCAACAGGATAACCATCGATGTCATAAAGTTCAGGAGTTACAATTTTAGCTACTGAAATCTTTTTTATTTGCTCAGGGCTAAGTAATGAAAACTTTATTTCTCCAATTTTTTTGCTTACTGTTTTTTTCATTTTTTTAATTTTATAAATTTACTTTGAATTTCCTCAATGTTAGGCATTTTAATAAAATCTTTTTGAACTTCTTCAATACTCAATTTTTTATTTTCAATTTTTCTCTCATAATTACTTGGATTATAACCATCACTATTGAAAGGGAGGTTTATCATCTTTTCATAATCACTTTCTGATTGTTTTTTCATTTTCTTAATTCCTCAACTAATTTTTTATCTTCACTTATGATTTTGAATCCTTCTTTGAGTATTTTTCCTAAATTTTCCTTTCCTATTTTTGATTCAGAATATTTAATAATCTCTGGTAATAATTTTTTATATTTTTCATTCAATTCAGGAAAGTTCAGACCATATTCTTTTTTAAAATATTCAACATTGTTTTGATGTTCTGTTACATTTAATTTCAAATTTTTAGTATAGGCTTCTTTTAAGTTAATATCTTCCTTAACTTCAGATAAATCTCTCAAATTTAATTGAATTTTTTTTAAGCTCGAAACTAAACTTTGTTCTAATACAAATTCTCCATATTCTGCTAATTTTTCAATATTTTTTCCCATTTTTATTCGTATTTATTTTTTAAATCAAATTTAGTATTTACGTGAAGTCCTTGAAGTTCTTCAACTAAAAGTTTGAAAGCATATGAAACTTCAATTGGTTCAATTTCTTCTGAGTGGCATTCAGGACAAGATGTTTTATTTCTTATTTTGTCTTCAAGTCCTATTGAACCACATTTAGAACAAATTGGTAAAACAACTTTATCTGAATCATACCTTTCTTTTAATAGAAGTGATGCTCCATGAGCAACAAGTGCTTGTTGTTCCATTTCCCCAAGTCTAAGTGCTCCTCCACGACTTCTTCCTTCGATTGGTTGCCTTGTAAGAAGTGCAATCTTTCCAGATGCTCTTCCATGAAGTTTATTTGCTACCATATACTTAAGTTTCAAATAATATAAATTTCCAATAAAAATCTTTGAAATAAGTTTTTTTCCTGTAACTCCACTTCTCATAGTTTCTTTTCCGTCATACCTAAATCCAAGATTTTTAAGTTGCTCTTCCAAATCTTTTTTAGTTTCACCGGAGAAAGAAGTTCCATCAACTACTTTTCCTCTAAGTGAAGCAGTTTTTCCTGCTAAAAGTTCAAGTAAATATCCAACAGTCATACGACTTGGTAATCCATGAGGATTAAACATTATGTCGGGTCTCACCCCAGAATTTGTAAAAGGAATATCTTCTTCGTCGACAATTGCACCAATAACTCCTTTCTGTCCGTGTGCAGTTGCAAATTTATCTCCCAATTCAGGAATCCTCAAATCTCTTGTTTTAACTTGAACAATTTTATTTCCTTCATCATCAATTGTCACAAATACTGATTCAACAACTCCCTTTTCTTCTTGCCTAAGTGTCACACTTGATTCTTTTTTTGTTCTAACTGAAATTTCTCTTGCTTCACTTAAAAATTTAGGAGGTGAAGTTTTTCCAATTAAAACTTCTCCTTCATGTATCTCTGATTCAGGATAAATAATTCCATCATCTTCTAGAGATTTGTAAAGTGATTCCATTTTGTAACCGGAGATATCTTTATCTGGAATTGTAATTTCATCTTTTAATCCTCCAGCATAATTCATTTCTATTGCAGAATATGGTCTAAAGTAAAAACTTCTTCCAACTCCACGGTCAAGACTTCCTTTGTTTAAGATAAGGGCATCTTCCATATTATATCCTTCATAAGTCATGATTGCAACAGTCAAATTTTGTCCTGCAGGGTAAGTGTTTAAGGTATCATATACAAAACTTCTAACAAGAGGTTTTTGAGGATATTGTAAAATTGAAACATCAGTATCAAGTCTACATAAATAATTAGCAGCATAAAGCCCAAGAGCCTGTTTCTGGGTCTTTGAACCTCTGTTCAACCTCGATGACTGATCATGGTTACCATATGGAACTAAACTCGTTACAGCCCCTAAGAATGAGATAGAGTCAACTTCAACATGAGTGTGGTCAGAAGTAATTTCTTGGTTATTAATAGAAACCAAAGCTCCTTCTTCTTCGGAGGCGTCAAGGTACTCAACTATTCCCATTTTAACAAGGTCAACCCAAGTCATATTCCCCTGTTCTAATTGAATTAAATGTTCATCTTTTAATTTAGAAACTCCATTTTCAACAATCACTAATGGCCTTAAAACTCTTCCAGGTTCAGTTGAAATAGAAATTGATTGAAGTCCAATTTTTTCATGAAGGCTCAATTCAACCGGAAGTTCTCCTGCTCTTCTTTTTTCTTTTATTAAATTTGCAAAGTCCTTCCCATTTTCAACATTCCCAATATAATTTCCATTAAAGAAAACTTCCATTCCATCTACCCTCTCTTTATCCAATCCAGATTTTTCTAAATATTTCATAAATCTATCTTCATCTAAATCTACCCTTGTTGCAACTTTACTCATTAAAGCTAAATTTTTTCTTAATCCAATTTCAGTTCCTTCAGGAGTTTCAATTGGACAAAATCTTCCAAAATGTGTGGGATGAAGAGTTCTTGCTTTAAAGTTTTCTTGTCCACTTTCAAGCATACTCGAAACTCTTTGCAATTGTGAAATTGTTGCAAGGTAGTTTGTCTTATCCATATTTTGAGTAACTCCACTTCTTTCTCCAGTCCATGAACCTGTTGCAATTGCTGATTCAACTCTATGACTAAATAAAGTTGATTTTGCTAAAACTTTTATTGAGAAAAATTTCTTTCTTTTTGAAGATTTTTGAAGGGAATACTGTAAATCTCTAATTAAAATTCCAAGGTTAACTTTGAAAAGTGTAGTTAACAAGTCACCTGAAAGTCTAACTCTTTTATTTGCATAATGGTCTTTATCAGTATGAAGTTCAGGATTCTCCTTTGCAAGTAAAAATTGTTTAATTAATTTACAAATTGTAACTGCTTTTTTCATTCGAGAATTTTTGTCTTGTCCAATGTGGGGAAATAAATAAGAATCAATTCTTTGTTTAACCCTATCTAAAATTTCTTTCTTTGTTCCTTGTAAATTAGTTTTTTCTGCAATATACATCATTGCATCTTCTTCAGTTGCAAGGTTGGCAAATTCGTAAAGGTTAACAATTACACTGTCAGTTTCTTTTCCTATAAATTTAGAAATATCTGATTCTTTAGTTAATCCAAGTGATTTTAACAAAATTACTGTCGGAACATCTTTGAATCTTGAAAATGAAGTTTCAAAAATTCCTTCCTTACTTTCTTTAATTGTTGTTGGAATTCTATAGGTTCCTTTAAGACTAAAGAGTTTCAAAATTAATTGACCTTTATTATTTTCTTCAATAAAAGGTTGATTTTCAGCAAGGTCTTCAGCCATAACCATTACTCTTTCATTTCCTTTAATAATAAAGTATCCTCCAGGGTCTAAGGGGTCATGATAATTTTCAATTAAACCCTTTTTATCTAAAACTTGAGTGTTACAAGCATTACTTTTAACCATTACAGGGATTTTTCCAATTTCAACTAATTCAGAATCTACTTGTCCATCTTTTTTTACAGTTAATTCAAGAGTTATTGGTGCAGCGTAAGTTAAATTTCTAAGTCTTGCTTCATAAGGCATTATTTTTGAAGCACTCCCATCAGCTTCTATTACAGCCGGTTTACCCACTTCTACTTTTCCTAATTGAATTTTAAATTCTTCTTCATCTTGATCTATTGAACCAGAAATGTCATCAACAATTTCTTGCATTCTATGACCAATAAATTCATTATAAGAAATAATGTTTGACTCTACAAGTGAATGTCCCTCTAAATATTTTTTTACAACTAGATGATTTTTTTCCGCAACCATTTTATACAACAACCCGATAATAAGAATTTAATTCTGACTCTTCTTTTCTTTCAATTTTGATTACATCCCCTATTTCACATTCTTCTGAAAGAGCAACATCACTTGACAAAATTTTTGGAAGTTGACTTTTTGAGATATTTAATTGGGTCAAGACCTCTTCAATTTCTTTTTCATTAAGTTTTATGTGTTTGGGTTGTAGAATATGCATCTTTTTGTCATCGGGGATTTATAATATTACACAATTGCCCCTAAAGAGTAACTTATGGGGAAGGTGCTATAATAAAGGATACTAAAAAATGGTTTAAAAACCTTTGGGTGAAGGATTTTTTTTGGGTTTTTTTAAAATTTCTTTTAATTTTTTTGGATTATCAAAAATGGCCCCGAAGGGATTCGAACCCTCGACACCTGGATTAAAAGTCCAGTGCTCTGACCAGGCTGAGCTACGGAGCCATCTAGTATTTTTATAAGAAATTAGTTTATAAAAGTTTCTTGGGAGAAATTACAAATGTTTTTTCAAAACTTCTCTTAGTTCTTCTTGATTAGTTGCTCCAGAAAATCTTTCAAGAACTTTCGAATCACGAATTAAAAGAAAGGTAGGAATTGAGCATACTTCAAATTTTTGAGCAATTTTAGTATTTTCATCAACATTTATTTTTCCAAATTTTATTTTTTCTTTAAATTCTTCACTCAATTCATCAATTATTGGGTCCATCATAGTGCAAGGCATACACCATTCTGCAAAAAAATCTAAAAAGATAGTTCCTTCTTTTGAAAAAGTTTCAAATTCACCATTTGTCAATTCTGGAACAATATCATTTCCTGTCATTTTTTTTATAAGGAAAATTAATTTATAAAATTTTATATTTGGAAAAAGTAATCTTTTTTATATCCTTCCAAGAATTTATTTTTTTCTTTGATAAGTTAAAAATGAAAACAGAGTTCCTTTTTCAGTTTCTTTCTTTTCTTCTTTGGTTAAATTCCATTCTTCCCAATTAATTTCAGGAAAAAATGCATTCCCCTCAAAATTTTTATAAATTTTTGTCAGTTCCATTTTGTTAACAAGAGGCAAAAATAGATTGTATATCTCTTCTCCCCCCATAATATAGGAAGATTTTTCGTTTGTAAGAGATATTGCTTCATGAATGTTTCTTGCAATATAAATTCCTTCTTTAAGTTCAAGTTTTTTTGAAAGGATAATATTTTTTCTTTCAGGTAAAGGTCTATATTTTTCAGGAATTGATTCATAAGTCTTTCTTCCCATAATTACAGGATGATTTATTGTTAATTCTTTAAACCTAACCATATCCTCCTTAATTCTCCAAGGAATTTTGTTATCTATTCCTATAACATTATTATCAGAAAGTGCAGCTATTAATGTTAAATCCATTTAGAAACAAATTTTCCCTAATTTATAAAATTTTATCTCTAAAAATTGTTAATAAATTATATAAACAGTGCAAGTCTTTTGATAAGAATGGAGGCGTATCACACACTTTTAAAAGAAATTCTCAAAAGAGGAGATTTTGGTTATGAACCAAGAACCGAAGAATATATCCTAGGAATTTCAGGATTTCAAAGCACTTATGATTTAAGAGAAGGTTTTCCATTGGTTACCACAAAAAATGTTCCTCCAAGACTTCCTTTCGAAGAACTTTTTTGGAAACTTAGGGGAGAAAGAAATGTTAAAAGTTTGGTGGATAAAAATGTTAATATCTGGACTGCAAATGCGTTTGATAGATATCTAAAAACAAACAACTTAAATGAAAAAATTCCAAAACATTCTCAACAATGGAATGAAGAATTCAAAAACTATTCTGAAAAAATAAAAGAAGATTCTGAATTTTATAAAAAAGCAGGAGATTTAGGTCCAGTTTATGGATATCAGTGGAGACATTGGAAAAATTCTAAGGGAGAAGAAACTGACCAATTAACAAAAATGTTAAAGAGTATAAAAGAAAGACCGGGTTCAAGATATCATGCTTTATCTGCATGGAATGTAGGAGACTTACCAGAAATGGCTTTAGGACCTTGTCCATTTTGGCACCAATTTAGTGTTTTTGGAAAACATCTGGATTTACATATGGTTCAAAGAAGTAATGATTCTTTTTTAGGAATACCTTTTAACCTTGCACAAGATTCTGCACTATTACATTTAGTTGCGAATGAAACTGGATATATTCCAAGATTTTTTATTCATACTCCAATTAATACTCATATTTATGTTGGAGTTCAACCAAGGTCTAACTTTTGGATGAATCCCAAAAATGTTGAAAATTTTCAGAATAAATTTAAAAAAATAGATGAAAGAGAAGGATATTTAGAATTAAGAGAGTGGTATCTTAAACAAGTTCCAGAAGAGTCAGAAGGAAATGAAAGAAAAGACCATATTCCTTTTGTTTTAAATCAAATTTCTAAGGAACCCCTAGGTTATCCTAAATTAACAATAGAAAAAAATGTTCCTCTTTTAGAATCAATTAATATGTCTCCATTAGAAATAATAAAGATAGATGGATATAACCCCCTTAAATGGGATTCTAAAGCAAACATGGCAGCTTAAGTTGTCAGCAAACCTTATCAAAAATACAACTCAATGTATATAATAAAAGAGAGATTATTTTAAAAATTAAAAAGAGATTTTATTAAAATGCAAAGAGGAAAATTTTTAGATTTAGTTGTTTGTGGTCCAGATATGAGTGGAACTAGCACCCAAATTAAATATCTTATTAATTTTTTTAAAGTAAATGGAATGAAAGTAAGAGATATTAGGGGAACAGAAATTGAAGCTCTTTTTCATACAGAACCTTTCAAAAAATTTAATGAAAATTTGACCCATCTTTCAGATCTTTCTGAAGAAAGAAAAAAAGATTTTTTACTTGAAGCTTATTATTTAATGTCTGGGGGAAGAAGAGAAGGAGATTTAGCTGTTGCATCTTCCGTTAAAAATGATATTTCAACTTACCTCAATCCAGATTCAGCTGATGTTTGGATTATGGAAGAACCAACAAAAAGGGGAGCTGGACAAGTTAATAGGGCAATTGAACAAAATCGTTCAGATTATGGAGAAAAAATGGATCCTTATTCTGCTGCAGTTACACATTCAGTATATCGTATTGATGAGTTTTTGAGGTTTAGGAAAATTTTTAGAGAAAAAAATAAAATAATTGTTAGAAGTAGAAGTGAAGAGTCTGCTTGTTACCAAATTTATGACAAAGAAAATCTTTCAAAAGGAATTTTACCTAAAGATTACCTTAGCCTCCCTGGTCACAAATTTGCATTTGGAAATTCTCCAACTGATTTGTTTATTGTTTCTGGTCCAAAAGATTGGACACAAAAAGATTATTTAGAATTAAAAGAAAAAAGAAGCAAAGGACGTAAATTAGATAACCATGAAAAAAATTCTTCTTATCAAGTTTTAGTTAACAAAAGATATGCAACAAATTGGATTGAAAACTTATATTTAGAGGGAACAAAAATGCATGGTGGAAAAATGCCAAATTTTGAAAGGTTTAACATTTATGATTCTGAAGAAGCAATAAACAGAAAAATGGCAGAAAAAATTTCTTTTATTTTATAAAAATTAAATAAATTCTCCTCTTCTATATTTTTGAATAGGTAAAATTTCTCCATCCCAGTATCTCAATTTAACTCCAACTTCTTCAAACATTTCAATACTTCTTTTTGCTTGTTCTCTCCACATCTCTGGGTTTTTGTCATCCCACTTTTTGTCAACAATTATTTCAGTTATTCCTGCTTGAATTATTCCCCTTGCACAATCCATACATGGAACTCCATTAGTATAAATTTTACATCCACTCAAAGAAAGTCCAGCAAGAGTTGCATTATAAATTGCATTCCTTTCTCCATGTTCAAACCAAAAATATTTTTCAGGTTTTTCTTGCCTTTCAGCAACGTCATCTTTTAATCCTCTAACAAAACTGTTATACCCAGTAGATTTAATTTCATTATTTTTTCCAACAATAACCGCTCCAATGTGGGTACTTTCATCTTTACTTTTTGCTGCAACAAGGTAAGCAATTGACATAAAATAGTCATCCCAAGAAACTTTTTTTATTTTTGAAGAAGAGATTTGAATTTCATTTAGAGTTTCTTGAACTTGTTTATACAATTCTTCAATTGCTTCATCATTAACAAAGTGGAAATCAGAAATTTGCATACATGCAGAAATATTTTGTTTAGAGGGGTCATCATTTTCCATTTCTTTTTCCTCTTGAGAAACAAATTTTTCAAAGCTCACTAAATCAGATTCAGATAAATTTCTTGATTGAGATCTTTTATATCTAACTTCAATTGGAGCGTCAACGCTAAAAAGATAAAAATTTCCTTTATTTTTTAGAGTTTCAACTTCCCCAACTGCCCTAAGACTTTCTATTATCGCATCTCCTCCATTATTCTTAGCTCTTTCATAAAGTTTTTCGGCAATATAACTTGGAGAATTTTTTTCTCTTAAATAATTTCCAACAAGAATCATTGAATCTCTATTCACAGACAATTCTCTTTTTTTTATTTCTTCTACAAGAAAATCTCTTACTGAGTAATGTTTAAATCCTTTTGATTTTAAAAATTCAACAATAGTTCCTTTTCCTGCACACATTGTTCCAGTTATTCCAATTATCATTTTAAGAAAAATTTAGAGCATTAAATATTACTACAAAAAATAGTTTATATATAAACCACCCCAAAATTATCCAATATAAAAAGGAAGAAATTCCAAATATAAATGCAACTAAAAGGTATACCCCACACAAAAGGTCAATTATACTCATTACATCTCTAAACATAAAACCTTTAGCAATCAGATAAATTGAGGATATAATTAAAAATTGGAATGCAAAACTAATCTTAAACTGTACAAGAGTAAGTGAAGTGAGAGCAAGTAAATCAAGGATCATTAAAAGAATAGGAATCATTAGAATTCAATCCCTTCTCTCGCAAGAATTCCTTTGTCATAGGGATGTTTTATTTTTTGCAGGTCAGTTACATAATCAACTTTTTCTTTAACTGAATCAGGGAAATCTCTTCCAGTCAAAACTAATTCGGTGTTTTTTGGTTTGTTTTTTATTAAATCCAAAACCAAATTTTCAGGAATTACTTTCCAATTTAATCCTGGACCAACTTCATCAATTAAAATTAAATCATATTCTTCTATATCTCTTAATGCCCCTTCCCAAAAAATTAAAAATTCTTTTTTTAAACTCTCAAGTTGAGTGGGGTTATAATCTTTAAAGTAGGGATGAAGAGGTTTAAATTGCAAATATTTTACTCCAGAGTTTTCAAAAAAGAATTGTTCTCCGGTGTCTCGTTTAAATAATTGGATAATCTTTACTTTTAACCCTCGGCCAAGTGCACGAACAATTAATCCCATTCCTGATGAAGTTTTTCCTTTTCCTTCACCAGTATATATATGCACCAACCCTAATTTATCTTTTTCAATAGCCATTTTTATTTCTCCAAAATTTTTACATTATCATTAACTTGATATGCAAAAATTGCCTCTTGATCATAATAATTTAAAGTATAATTCATTATCTTATCAATATCCTCTTCACAACAATATATTCTCACTGGAATCGTCTCTTCTGCAAAAAGTTTTTCATTTATGTTTATCCATTGACCTTTTGCTGTTCTTAAAATAGTTAGTCCCCCAGAAATTTTCCTAATCTGTTTGTCCCATTTTTGATGATGTTTTATTTCAAATTCTTTTTTCTCATTTGAAAACTTTGGAACTAATATTTCCCATAAAGATTTATTATTCATTATATTTCCTATCCAAATTTTTTAATAAAGGAGACAACCCAACAGAATATTTCTTTCTTAATTTCAAAAACAAATATTCTGAATCTGAAATTGCACCCATATCAAAATTTTTCCCTTCTTCAAGTTCAGATTGTGAAAATTCAATCATTGGGTCAGACAATAAAACTTTCTTTGGATGAATTTTTTGAAATACTTTTCCTAAAATCAATTCAAGTTTACTGCTTTTTTCATCCAATTCAGTAGAACAAAATATTCTTGGAGCTTCTGAATGAAAAAGGGCAGTTTTTACTATTGCTTCATAAATTCCAATATCACTCATAACAATTAAAGATTTTTTCTCTCTGAATAATATGTTAAATACTTCATCATGATATTTATTTTCAGGAATTTTTCCTTCTCCATGATAAATAAAGGGATTAATTAAAACAAGGATTTCATTATTAAAAATTTTGTCCAAATTTTTTGGACATACGAGATAGATCTCCTTTATCAATTCCGAGATTATTACTTTTTCTTTGTTTTCCATGATATACTTTTAAACCAATTATCTAATTAAAAAGATTATTGTCTTCAACTACACTTACTATATCCACAATCAAAACATGTGGGTTCACTACATCCAGAAACCATCTCAACATTCGAACTAAAACATTTAGAACAATAAAGGTTCTTTACATCCTTATCAACTTCAATTTTTGCAATTTCTCCATTACTTTCTGAAAATCCATTTCCATTTTCTAAAGGTTTAAGTTTACCAACTTTAACCAAATGTTTTCTTATTGCAATTGAAAATGCATGGGGAATTGAATCAACTCTATTTTTTCCAAATCCGTATGGTTTTTCTGATTTTATTGAATTCAAATGTTTTAAAAGTCTAACTGGGTCTCCACCAAGTTCAAGATATTTCGAAATAACTATTGCAAGGGAAGTTGCCATTCCAGAAATTTCAGTTCCAATAGGAGAAAGGTTAGCAAATATTTTTGAAATTCTTTCTTCATTGTAATTTATATGTATGTGAATTGGACCTTGTCCAGTTTCAATCAAATAGTATTCTGCAAATTCAGGTAAATCTTTTTTTATTTCCTTTTTCTCTTCTTTTTTCTTATCATTTATATTTAAAATTTGGAATTGTTTACTTCCATCTCTATAAATTGTAACTCCTTTAGCACCATTTTCATATGCAAGCATATAAACTTCTTCAACGTCTTCTGGAGTGGCTTCATTTTTCAAGTTAACTGTTTTAGAAACTGCATTGTCTGTATATTCTTGAAATGCACATTGCATTAAAACATGTTCTTTAGGTTTTAAATCATGTGAGGTTAAAAACAAATTTTGGATTTCTACTGGAATTTCTTTTATTCCAACTAAAGCTTTGTGATTGTTATTAACTTTCATAAAAAGTTCTTCTCTTTTCAAACCAAAGTAATTATTTTTTTCTGCAATCTTTTCAAATAAAGGGTTTACCTCAAAAAAGGTATCTTGTTCTTTTGGTTTTTCTCCTTTTTTTAATGCATCAATCCCTGCAGCATTGTATCTAGTATAAACTACTGCAAAGAAAGGTTCAATTCCCGCTCCTTGAAGTCCTGCCGCAATTCCAATTGTTCCTGTTGGAGCGATAGTTGTTCGAGCTGAATGCCTTGGAAAATTTTCTACTCCCCTAAAAAAACTACTTTCTTTGTCATAAATACTCCCTTTAAATGCCGGGAAAACTCCTCTTTCTTTTCCTAGTTTTTCAGAATATTCTAAGCAAGTCTCATTAATTAGTTTCATCACTTCTTTTGCTTTTTCAATTGCTTGTGGAGAGTTATATGGAATTCCTAATTTAACTAAAGCTTCTGCCCAACCCATAACTCCTAACCCTATTCTTCTTGTTTTTTTTGCAGTCTCTTCAATTTTAGGGATAGGGTAACAATTAATATCAATAACATTATCTAAAAATCTTGTAGAAATTTCAACTGTTTTTTTAAGGTTTTCAAAATCAAAATTACTTCCATCCTCTTTTATGAATTTCGAAAGATTAATTGAACCTAGGTTACAGGGTTCATATGGTAAAAGAGGTTGTTCTCCACAAGGGTTTGTTGATTCAATTTGTCCAAGCTGAGGTGTTGCATTACTTCCAGTGTTGTTTATTCGGTCAATCATAATTATTCCTGGGTCCCCAGATTCCCAAGCCCCTTGAACTAATTTTTTCCAAACATCTTTTGCATTAAGTTTTCCGGTAACTTCTTTAGTTCGAGGGTTAATTAATTCATATTCTTGATTATTTTTTACAGCATCCATAAATTCTTTATCAATTGTAACTGAAACATTAAAGTTTTCCATAACTCCCGGAGTTTTTTTCATATCAATAAAGTTTAAGATATCTGGATGATTATAATGAAGTATTCCCATATTAGCTCCTCTTCTAGTTCCTCCTTGTTTTACTACTTCAGTTGATTTATCAAAAATTTGCATGAATGAAAGTGGTCCAGAAGAAATTCCTTTTGT
This sequence comes from archaeon, assembly GCA_009992175.1. GTDB lineage: Archaea > Nanobdellota > Nanobdellia > Pacearchaeales > GW2011-AR1 > GW2011-AR1. The sequence goes on along the minus strand of JAACWA010000015.1, from coordinate 28,704 downwards.
TGTTATGACTATATCATTTGTTGGTCTAAGGTTTGAAAAGGAAAAACCAGTTCCCCCTCCACTTTTATGAATTAAGGCCATATTCTTTACTGAATCATAAATTTCTTCAATAGAGTCACCCACAGGCAAAACATAACAAGCACTTAATTGTTGAAGGTCCCTTCCCGCATTCATAAGTGTAGGAGAGTTAGGTAAAAATTTAAAGCTAGATAAAAGTTCATAAAATTCTTTTTCTATTTCCGAACTTATCTCTGGATTTTTTTGATTAATTTCTTCTAAATTAGAAATAAATTTTTTAAAATTTTTTCTTCTTGAATTATGATCAGAAAATTCCTTATGTAATAAGTATGTTTTTATTTTTTTCCCATTATAATCTTCTTCAATTTTTTTATAATAAACATCTTTAAAAATTTTCTCTTCAGAAACTTTATCCGAATGCAAAATTTCAGAAAGAGAAATGTTGTGGCAAACTGTTTTAAACCAATCTTCAACAGTTGGAGAATTTTTCAAGTATTTATCCTTAATTACTTTTAGTTGATTCAAACTCAAATTAAGCTTAGTTAATTTTCTTAAATTGTTTTCTAATTCATTTTCCATTTTACAATCCTTTTATTTCCTCCTTAAAATCTTTAATATCTTTAAAGTCTCGATATACAGAGGCGAACCTCACGTAAGCAACTTTGTCCAATTTTTTTATTTTTTTCATCATAATTTCTCCAATTGTTTGGCTTTTAATCTCTTTTTTTCCTTTTTTTCTGAAGTACTCTTCAATCTCAAGGATAATTTGATCTATTTTATTTTTTTGAACTGGTCTTTTTTCAAAAGCTTTGTCTAGGCCTTTTTTTATTTTTTGAACATCAAACTTTTCTCTTGAGTGATCTTTTTTTATTACATACAATTCCGTTTCAGCGATTTTTTCATAAGTTGTGAAGCGTTTTCCACATTTAAGGCACTCACGCCTTCTTCTGATACCTTCTAAAGATTCTCTCTTGTTCGTGACCTTGAATTTTGTATCATGGCAAAATGGACAGTTCATCTTTTTTAGTTAAGTACAATATATTGTACTTTATAATCTCCTCTATTACTACAATCTGTATGTAACAAGATGTTTTGGAATAAATCCTTTTTAAACTTTATTGACTATTTTTCAATGAAACTTCTTTTTTTTATTTTTTTTAAAATTTTTTCTCAAGATTTGTAATTCATAATGTTTTTAAAATCATTTAGACTAAAAGTTTTATGTTAGAGGGAATAATAACTAGTTCGTGGTTTCAAACAGTAGTTCCGTGGGTTTTACTTTTGTGGAGCTTAGCTTGGGAACTTTTTGCGATGTGGAAGGCAGCGAAGAAAAATCATTTTATCTGGTTTATTTTAATATTTGTAGTTCAATTATTGGGTTACCTTTCAATAGTTTTTGCAATTTTTGGAACATTTGCGGCTCTTCCAATATTATACATCTTTGTCTTTTCGAGATTGAGTTTTAAAGATAATAAGTTATATTTTGAAAAGTGGAAAAAAAAGAGTTCGAAAAAGAAATAAGTTATTTAGTAAAATAAGAAATCAGGCTTTTACAACTTTTAAAATATTTTTCACAATTTTGGTTGTACCAGTTAGTTGCTTTTTTATTTTCTTTTTCATTCATTAAGTCATCTGAAGTAAAAAGTTTAGATCCCCTCTTAATTGCTTCCTTTGAAGTTTCTTTAACGCATCCGTTTTTATTTACTCCAAATATGATTATTTTATTTATTTTATTTTGTTTTAATTCAACATCAAGATGGGAATCTCCCCCCAGAATATACTTTTCAGTTTCCCACCAAATAAAATCTAAAAATTCATCCTTTCTTACAATAAATTCATTATCATTATATTTCAAAATTTTTTGATATTTTTCATATCCATTAATTGTCTCAGTTAATTCTTTAATTATTTCTCCTTCATCAATATACTCTAAAAAAAAGATAGGAATCTTTTTATCTTTAGCAAAGGATAAAAGTTTTATTTGGGAATTTATGAATTGGGTATCTTCTTCATCAAGAAAAGTTTCTTGCATATCAACCACTAAAATTCCTAACCCTTTTAGCTTATTTTCAAGGTTTTTCATATTTTTTTAAATTAAAATGGAATATAAAAGGATTTATTTAATAAAAAGAAATCTTAAAAACCCAACTTCTCTTTCTTTTTAATGAAATATGAACTTTTAGCTCCGGCAGGAGATTTTTCAACTCTTACAACAGCAGTTAAAGCTGGAGCAAATGCAGTATATTTTGGTCTAAAAGAATTTTCAATGAGAGACAATGCTAAAAATTTTTCAATTGAAGACTTGGACCAAATAAACAAAATATGTAAAAAAAAGGTGAAAAAATATCTAACTCTTAATGTTATAATTTATAATGAAGAAATAAAAAAAGTTGAAGAAATTTTAAAAAAGGTTAAAGGAAAAGTTGATGCAATAATATGTTGGGATTTGTCAGTAATCAACTTATGTAAAAAATATAAAATTCCTTTCCACGTTTCAACTCAAGCTTCAGTTTCGAATGTTGAGGCTGCAAAATTTTACAAAAGTTTAGGTGCAGAAAGGGTTGTTCTTGCAAGGGAATTAAATTTAAATCAAATAAAAGAAATTTCAAAAGTGGTTCCAGTAGAGTGTTTTATTCATGGAGCAATGTGTGTTGCAGTTTCAGGAAGATGTTTTATGTCTCAAGAACTGTTCGGAAGAAGTGCTAACCGGGGAATGTGTACCCAAGTTTGTAGAAGAAGTTATAAATTAACAGATGAAGAGGGAAGAGAATTAAAAATAGATAGAAATACAGTTATGTCTGCAAAAGATTTATGCACTTTACCTTTTATAGAAAAATTAAAAAAAGCAGGAATAGTCTCTTTTAAAATTGAAGGAAGAAATAGAGATGCTCGTTATGTGGATACGGTAGTTAAACTTTATAGAAAGGCACTTGACAAAAATTTAACAAAAGGAGAAATTAAAGGGGGACTCAAAGAACTTGAAAAAGTTTACAATAGGGGTTTTTCTTCAGGATTTTATTTAGGGGTTCCAACAAATGATGACTTTTCAAAAGTGGAGAATTCAGCCGCAACAACAAAAAAGAAATTTGTTGGAAAAATAACTCACTTCTATCCCAAGTCAGGTGTAGGAACTATTCTTTTGTCAACAGGGGAGATTAACTTAGGGGATGAAATAAATATAATTGGAAGAACAACGGGGATAGAAAAAGTAAAAGTTGAAAGACTTGAAATAGATAAAAAATCAGTAGTAAAGGCAGTTAAGGGTGAAGAAGTTGGAATAAAACTTCCAAGAGTAAGGGAAAATGACGAAGTCTATGTAATAAAAAATTCTAATTAGTTTTTAGCTTTCATTGTTTCCTCAAGCCTCCTTCCCTAATTTTTACAAAATATAAAAAAATAAAAAATAAATAAATTTAAAGTTTGAATCCAAACTTAGTTGTTCCTTGACATAATGCTTCTTTTCCGTTTGAGTCAATGTAGTATGGATTAATTTCTAATCTAACTCCATTTGCTACTCCTGTAACATTAACTGTTTTATATGCTAGGGGAGTAAAAAATTCTCCAGAGTCAACAAAACCATTTGTAGTTTCATTTACGTCAAAGATTATTATTTTAGCACCAAATTCTCCTTCACCAGAAGAACTTCTTTTCATTGTAACTGAATAAGATGTAGTTGTAGTGTTTACTACTTTTTTTGCACTAATATCAACATCAAGGCATTTTGTCTTATCAACTGCATTTTCTCCACCTTTCAATAGGTTTTGAATTGGTCCCCAAATTATTCCAATAGCTGCAAGAACTAACAGAACAATAATTAGAGTTGTAACAACCGTAGATAATCCTTTTTTTCTTATCATCATTTCACCTCCTTTTATGTTATTTTTGTTTAGCATTAACTGCTATATACTAATAATAAAAAACTAGTATAAAAAGGTTATTATTCTTCGGTGATTTTCTCAAGATTTGTTTTCTTTGTTAAAATTATTCAAAACTTCAAAAAAATCTTTTGAGCTAATAATTTTATCCACTTCCGAGAGTCCCAAGTGTTCAGCCATCTTCCAAAATGCTTGAGGTTTGTAACCTCTTTTTTTTAATGATTGAATTGTGGGAAGTTTAGGGTCACCCCATCCAGAATATTTTCCTTCTTCAATTTCTTTTCTAAATTTAGAAGTTGAAAGTTCCATTTCTTTAAAGTGAGTTCTTCCTAAAAAAGCCGTCCAGGGAAAGTTTACTTTAAAAGTTTCGAAAATTAATTTTTGTCTTTCTGAATTATCTCGGTGGTCTTTTCCCCTTATGATGTGAGTCATTTTCATATCCATGTCATCGGTTGCAACACTGAGGTTCATTAGTGGCCAAACCTTATATTTCTTTTTTTGTCTTGGGTGAGGGGTTTCATTTATTCTTGCAAGAGGAAAGTCTCTCATTGCAGGATTTTTGTGTGACATTGTGGACTTAAACCTTAAAACTGCTTCTCCTTCCTTAAACCCTTTTTTATTTAACATTTTTTCCCAATCCAGTACATTTTCTTTAACATTTTTTTTCCTACAAGGACAATCTTTTTGGTTTTTTGAAAATTCTCTAAATTCATCCCCTGAGCAAGTACAAACATAAGCTTTACCTTTTTCAATTAAAGAAGCGGAATAGCTGTAATATAAATCCATTCTGTCAGACTGGATAAAAATTTCTGCTTCATTATTTGTTAAAAAATTTGTATCTTCTTTAATTAATTTGTAAGAATTTTTGTCAATATTTTCAGGGTTAGTATCTTCAATTCTAACAATCATTTTACCACCATATTTTTTTACATAATCAAAACTAAGGGAAAGGTTAATTCCATGCATCACATGAAGGGGACCAGAAGCAGAGGGAGCAATTCTCATAATAACTCCTTTTTCTGCATTTGGAAGTTCAGGTAAACCAACACGCACTTCTCGCTCAGAAATTATTTCAGAATATTTTTCAAATTCTTTTTTTTGTTCATCCAAGTTTAATTTAGAAATTTCATTTATTACTTTTTGAATTTTAGGCATGACTTCTTTTACTTTAGACTTTTCAAGTCCTTCATTAAATAATGCTGAGAGAACAGCTCCAGAATTAGATTTTCCTCCGTAGTGAATTGCATTCTTTAAGGCATATCCATAAATTTTTTTATCAATTTCTTTTATCATAATCAGTTTAAACTTAAGAAGTTTATTAATTTAATTAAATATATTCAATATCCCACTCTTTGTTTTCTTTCTAACACTTCAACTTTTTGTTTTAAATGGTAGATCTGGTTTTCAAGGTCTTCCATTTTTGCAGTCATGTCTGAGAGTTTTTTAGATAACTTTCTTTTTCTTTCTTCTGGACTTTCAATTGAACTTTCAGAAGAACCAGAAGTTGGGGACCCACTTCCTCCAAAAAAACTAAAAAACCCTCCAGAACTTTCTTGATTAGAAGGTTTAGAGGTATTTTCTTCATTAGGGATAGATTTGAAGTCATCAACCCTCTCTTGTTGCTTTCTTAACCTTTCAGACAAGTCAACATATTTTTCCTTTTTTTTCCACATTGCCATAAAAAACTTAACCCTTTCAATTATTTAAATTTATCTTGGATTTAGAATATTTTTTAAATCTACAATCCCACACTAATTGTATGGTGAAGAGTATTGTTGAGATAATTAAAGAGGTAACTGAAAAAGATCCTGAGGCAGAACATAAACTTGTTTATGATTCACCGACTGAAACTCTTGAACCAATATACTTTTTTATTCTAGATTTGATGAATGATGTTGGACTAAAACCAGAAAAATTAATTGATAACTTTATGTCTAGCCCGGGTTCTCAGCATTTTGGAGATATGAGTCAAAGAACTTCAATAGTTCAACAGCAAGGAACAAAACTTTTGGGAGATATTAATACTGTTTTAAGAAGTATTTTAAACATTATTTATGACCTTCGTGAATTTAAAATTCGTTTGAGTTCATATGAGGACCTTAAAAATCCTGCAAAAAAAGCAGCAGCTCTTTTGAGTTTGAAACAAATTTGGATGGATAAGGTGGACATTCAAAAAGGAAATTCCTCAATTAAAGCAATGGCTCTTGGACAAGGAGGATTTAATACTTTAATTGATGCTTTTTTAGTTGTTGAAGACGAATCTTTGAAAGGTCCAGATGGAAAAGAAATTGATTTAAATCAAATTGTTAAAAGAATTGTCACCGGAAGAATTCGTGAATTTAATATTTGGGTTAAGGAGTCAAAAGGAGAATTACAAAAAAGGTTTGATATTGAAAAAACTTATTTAAAAAGTCAAGTAAATTCTCTTAAAATTTATTCAAGGTGGGCGAAGCCTTACTTAAAAGCTGCTCAAGAGTTGGAAATGGCGGGAAATTCAAGAAATCCAGCATTAGTAAAAATGTTTAACACTCTTCTCTTAGAATTGACTCTTTTTGGAAAACAAGAATTAAAAATAAAAGAAGAAGCAAAATCCGGAAATTTTCCTGAATTTTTTGCAAGTGATAAATTTCAAAATTCTCTTGGTGAAAAATATTATGCATGTGTTTTAGTTGATTTTAATTTTAGGGGAATTCCTTCAAGAAGTCAACAAGGATATGTTGTTGGAGGAAGAGCGGAAGTTGTTTTTAGAGGATATGCATTAACTGAAACAGAAATAAAAGAAATCAACGAAGAGTTAGAAAAGTCTGACCTTAATGATGCTTTAGGTTTAATTGAAGGAGTAACAACTGAAAGTTTGGGAACCTTAAAAGAAGATATTGAATCTTTTTTAGATGAAGAAAAAGAGGAAGAAGAAAAACCAAAAAAGAAAATTGGTTCAAACCCTTTCCTTGCTCTTTTTGGAGTTTATAATAAACCTAGAGAAAAAAAGGAAAAGTCTGAAAAAAAGAAAAAAATTAAAGGAGTTTATTCAAGAAATTCTGCTTGGTACGAAGAGGAATACTTTTTTCCTACAATAGAAGAAAATGCAGCAAAAATGACAAAAACCCTCTTTGAAACTTACAAAAAAGCCCATGGAATGGTTACAGCTCCTTAGTTAAAATTAAATATAACTCTTTCTTAAATTTTAGATGTCCAAAGAAAAACTGGATAAGAAAAAAAAAGAAAAGGACGAAGTTTCAATAGATTGGTTTGAGGATCATGAACCTTATAGTGATGAAGATTCTTCAGAAGAGGATATTGAAGAAATAGAAGAAATTCTTGAAGATGAAACCCCTTTTAAAAATAGAATTGGTCACTTTTTAGCAAATCAAAGAAAAGATGTTTCTTTGGAGAGAATGCTTGAAATTCCAACAGATGATTTAGGGGAAAACTTCCCTACGAGAAAAACTGAAGAAGTAGAAGAAGAAAATAAAATTGATTACCTCACAAGAAATGAAGAAGAAAATAAAATGAAGTATCAAAGTGTTTCCCCTGACACCCCTTTTTCTAAGCCTGAAATGTCTTCGAGCCAAAGAATTTTGGAAGAACAGAAATTCCTTTACAAACGTATCGAAAGTGTTAGTGATAACCTAAAGTTTGGGGAAGAGTCGCAAACAAAGTTTGTTAGACCAGAAGACACAATGAAAAAAGATTATTTAAGTAAAAGAAGAATTCAATAATTTAATAAACATCATTTTCTTAAAAACAACGAGGTGAAAAATGGTAAAAACTAATTATTCAATTGAAAATATTTACGAACCAGGGTATGCTTCTTTCAAACCTAATGGGGACAGTCCCTTTTTAGGAAAAGAAGGAATGATTCCTACTAATCAATTGGGTTTAACAACCGATCCAAGAACAGCAAATCAAATTGCATCTTTAAGTACTGCACTAAACCAAGGAATGAGGGTCATGGAAGTTGGAACTATCCAACCAAGTCATTTCGAAACAATTCCAAAACAACATTTTGCAGAAATGAGAAGAAAGGCAAAACTTGCGGGAGCAGAATTAACACTTCACGCCCCAATTGTTGGAACAGACCCTTCAGGAATTGGTCAACAAGGTTATGAAGAATCAAATAGAATTCAAGTTGAAAGGCAATTAAGAGATGTAATTGATAAAGCAATTGAATTAGATCAAAAAGGGAATATACCTATCACAATTCATGGTTCAAATGCGGCCGGATCAAATTGGAGGTATGATGGTGAAGGAAAGGATAGAAAAAAAGTTAGAGAAATGATTGTTGCTGTTGACAGAACTTCTGGACAGATTATTCCAATAAAAGAAGATATGAAATTTTATGCTAAACCTAAAGTAAATAAAGAGACGGGGGAAGTTTTAGATTACAGTTTTAAAAAAAATTATTCTCCCGAAAAACAACTAGAAAACCATAATTTAACAAAATGGGATGACGCGATGAGTAAAATTGAATTCCAAAGAGAAAATGCTGAAAGAATCTTAAAAGATGTAGATATAAGGGTCCAAGCTGGAATTGCCGAAAAAAAACTTAATCCTAGAGATGAAAAAGTTGCAATAGCAAGGCAGAAAATGTACTTTGCTGGAGAATACTTACAAGAAGCTTCAAGACAAGCTCAAGCAGAATTTAATCATGCATATAAAATTGCAGAAGAAACAAAAGATGAAAAACAAATTGAAGCTCTAAAAAAAATTGCAGAAAATTATTCAAATAGTTTAGGAATTGAAAAAGGAAAAAAAGTTTCCCAACTTTCCATGCTTCCTTCGGTTCAATCGCATGCGATAGGGGCTTTAGTTGAAAGTTTAAGGGATATAAAAACTCCAGAGCAGTTTGTTCCAATAGAAGATTTTTCAGTAAGCAAAGCATCTGAGACTTTTTCAAATGCTGCGTATTATGCTTATAAAAAGAAGGGAGAAAAAGCTCCAGCACTTTCAATTGAAAATTTGTATCAAGAGATGGGTTTTTCTCAAGGGGAGGACTTAAAAAATTTAGTTGTTAATTCCAGGGAAAAGTTTGCGAGTAAATTAGTTGAAAAAGAGAGAATTTCAAAAAGTGAAGCAGATAGAGTAGCTGCAAAATTAATTGGAGTAACTTTTGATGTTGGACATTTGAACATGTCTAAAAAATTTGGTTACACTGATAAGGAATTAGTAAAAGAAGCAGAAAAAGTAGGGAAGTTTGTAAATAAGGTTCACTTAACTGATAACTTTGGGTTTAATGATACTCACCTTCCTCCAGGAATGGGAAACGTTCCCTTTCAAGCCCTTTTAGAAGCTTTAGGTGAAGAAGGTGCAAAGGCAATAAAAATAAACGAAGTTGGAGGATGGTTTGAACACTTTAAGTCTTCACCTTTTCCTCAAATTTTAGAAGCATATGGTTCCCCAGTCTATTCAACAGGTTCTGGACCTTATTGGTCTCAAGCAGCAGGATTCCAACAAAGTTATTTAGAGGGATATGGACAAATGCTTCCTTCAACAAATTATCAACTTTTTGGAGCAGGATTTTCACAACTTCCACCAAGTCTTGGAGGACAGCAAGGACAACAAGGGGGAGGACGAATGGGTGGTGGAGGATTTTAATTTAATATTTACCTAATATTTAAATACCTTAAAATATATATTGGAGTATAAAGATGGTGAAAAAGAAAACGAAAAAAACTTCTAAGAAAGTTTCTTCTAGTAAGGTTTCTAAGAAAGTTTCTTCAAAAAAGGAAAAAAGTTTCAAGAATGCTCCAACTCTAAATTTAAAAACAGATCATGAAATTGCAATGGATTTTGCAGTTAAAGCTTATGGAAAGTTTGATAAAGTAATAAAATCAGTAGTTTTATTTGGCTCAGTTCAAAAAGAAAAAACAACTTCAGGTTCAGACATTGATTTAATTATTATTATTGATGACGTTTCATTAAAGTGGGACCAAGAATTAATTGCTTGGTACAGGGAAGAACTTGATAAAATTTTACAACATAATCCTTATTCAGCTAAACTTCATATTAACACAATAAAATTGAGTACTTGGTGGGAAGACTTGATGAATGGAGACCCGGTTGTTTTAAACATTATTAGAAGTGGTTTTCCAGTCTTAGATTATGCTGGTTTTATTGAACCTTTGAAATTTCTTTTGCTTCAAGGAAAAATTAAGGGAACTCCTGAAGCAATTTACCAATGTCTTCAAAGAGCTCCAGGTCACTTGGCAAGAAGTAGGGCAGCAGAACTTGCAGCAATAGATGGAGTTTATTGGTCAATGGTAGATTCTGCACATGGAGCACTAATTGCAGCAGGATATTTTCCTCCTTCTCCAGAACATGTAATGGTAGACTTAAAAGAGGCCTTTGTTGATCGGGGAATTTTAAAAATGAAATATGTTGATTGGTACAAAAATATGTATTACTTGCATAAAAAAATTGATCACAAAGAAATTGCTGACATAAATGGTGCAGAAATTGAGGACTGGCAAAATAAAGCTGAAGAATTTTTAAAAGAAATGATACAAATAGTTGAAAAAATTGTTAGTTCTAAGAAAAAATAAAACTAATTATTTAGAAAAATTAATATATGATTTAGGAATTATAAAATTTTCTTCATTTTGTCTTTGGGTCATAATATCATAAGCTATCTTTGCTGTTCTTGTTGTTGGAAAATATCCTAAAACTTTTGACAATCCCCTAATAATTAAAGAAGAGTCATTTTTCATAAAATCATTTCCATTATAATCTTGAATTATAAAAATCAAGCCTTCATCGCTTCTTTTACTTAATTTGTTTTTTGTTCTGTTATCAAGATATTCAGTAAGTTTACTTAATTTAAATTTTTCAGCCATCTTAAGAATTATTTTTTAGTTGGAGAGGGAAGTTTAACATCCTTTACCAAACTTTCAAGAGCCAATTTGCTATGTTTCTTTGTTACCTTGCTTTGAATTTCTTGTAATTTAGTTGAATGCATTACTTTGTACGCTTCAACAAAAGTTTCATATTTTTCAAGAACCTTATTAGCTTTTTCAATTTCTTCTTCTTTAAATTTACCTTTAAGAGCTTCATCTTCACTATATTCTATAATTGAATTTGCTTTGTTATATTCTGAAAGAACATCTCCTAAGGCTTTGTTTCCAAATTGATTATAAACATATTTAACTTTATTTTGGTCTTCATTAGAAAGAGATTTAATTCCTTCTTTATAAAAATCAAACAAGGTGTTTACTTTCTGTTTAAATTCCATTACTTGGGCTTCTTTTGCATAAATTTCTGAAGCTTCAAGAATTCCTTCTTTAGTAGAAAAATATTTTGAACCTTGTAAAAGTGCTTTAGTTTCATCACTAAAATTAATTTCATCTAAGGCAATTCTTGCAAGAGTAGGATTATCCTTTGCAGTTTGAAGTGCAAATTCTGCAGGAAGATACTTCCCATCAAATTTTTCTTGAGTTTTTTTAGTCTCTTTTTCCATATTATTATATAATTTTAAACTTTATAAATCTTTCTATTTTGTCGTATCTGGAGAATAGTAACAAAAAGAGGATAACTAAATTAAGCCTTTTTTAATGAAAGGTTTTCATAGTCAGCTCTTATTTTTCCTGGAAGTTTAGAATTAACTTGCCTAATAATTTTTCTTGCAAATTGAACTCCTTTTTCATGAGGAAGTCTAAGAATAAAAAGTTCTTTTCCGGCTTTTAAAATTGCTGATTTTCCAACAGCTTTACCAAAAGCAAGTTGCATTCCAGTCTGCATACGATCAGCTCCTGCCCCAGTAAGCATTTTATTTTCTCTTTGAATGTGATGTGGAAAAGGAACAACTTTGAAAGTATATTGTCCCGCAAGTTCTTCATCAAGTTTTTTGTTAATATACTGTCTACAAGCTTCAAGAGCGTTGTGTCTAATTTGAACATTCTCTGCAGAAATAATTTTTAATACGTGAGGTAATTTACCCTCTTTAATTAAAGAATTTTTACCCATCTCAAACTTAACAATTTTCTGAGGCGGAACGGTTTTTATGTAGGACTTTTGTCTTCTTTTTGAAACTCTTGTATAGGGAGTTACTTTTCTTTTTGAATATGCACTTGCTTTTCTAAGACTTGCCATTTTAGTTTATCTCAACCTCTGTTGTAACTGCTTGACCAGGTAAACCTTTTTCAAAAATAACTCTAAAAACACCCTTGTTTCCATGTGGCACTGAAACTTTTCCTTTTATAATTTTTCCAGCAGGAGATTTCCAAGTAACAACTTTTCCAATCATTTTTGTTGCACCTTCTCTCGAGTTTACACCCTCTGTTTCAACTAAAAAATGTTTTTCATGAATGGTATGTCTACCTATTCTAAACTGGACAACTTTGCCTTTTACCATAACTAAATGGTTGGAAAATTGGTTTATAAAAGTTACGTAGTATAAAATTTAGGAAAAGAATAAATTTAAATAAAAAATTTCCTTGAGAAAAAAATGATCGAATACATTTTATTTGTATTAGGAATTTTTCTATTAATTAAAGGAGCAGATTATCTTGTTGAAGGTTCCTCCTCTCTTGCTAAAAAATTAGGAGTTCCAACCCTAGTAATAGGGTTAACAATCGTAGCATTTGGTACTTCTATACCAGAATTGGTGGTAAATGTTCTTGCATCAATAAAAGGGTCAGGTGAAGTGGCCTTTGGAAATATTATTGGAAGTAGTATGGCAAATCTTCTTTTGATTTTAGGAATTGCGGCAATAATAACAAACTTAAAAATACAAAGGTCAACTATTTGGAAAGAGATTCCTTTTTCTTTTTTAGCAGTATTAATTTTATTAATTTTTTCAAGTGTTTTTCTTTTAGATAATCTAAAAATTAATTCCCTTTTAAGAACAGAGGGAATAATTTTACTCTTCTTTTTTGCACTTTTTATTTATTATGTTGTGGGATTAGTAAAAAAGAATAAGGAAAACTTGGAAGACAAAAAGATTGAAGTAATAGCACATCCTTACTGGATAATTTCTCTTATGATTTTAGGGGGATTAGTTGGATTATATTTTGGAGGAAAGTGGACTGTTGATGGAGCCGTCTCGATTGCAAGAACTTTTGGATTAAGTGAATTTTTAATTTCCGCAACAATTATTGCAATTGGAACTTCTTTACCAGAACTTTTCACTACAATTGTTGCTACAAGGAAAAAAGATATTGATTTAGCAGTCGGAAATATTGTGGGGAGTAATATTTTTAATGTATTTTGGATACTAGGAGTGACTTCAGTTATAAAACCAATTCCTTTTCCAAACTTTATTTCTGTAGATTTGTTAATTTTACTTTTTGCTACTTTACTTTTGTTTATTTTTATGTTTGTTGGAAAAAAACATGAATTGGATAGGTGGCAAGGAATACTCTTTTTGATTTTATATATCTCATATCTAGCCTTTTTAATAGTTAGGGGATAAAAATAGATTACTTCTCCAAAACATAAATCATTCTTCCGACAATTTGGTTTTCTCTAAATTCTGGAATTTCATATTTTAAAACATATCCTGTTTCATTCAAAACATTTTCTAAATTTAAATGAATTCTTTTTTTACCAATTCGGATATTTGGGGAAGTAAAAGCAATTCTTCCAGAAATTTTTTCTTTTAAGTTTTTTATTACTTCCACAATTAGTTTTTCAAAATTAGAAATTGTTTGTTTAGCTTTATTTTTGGTTGGAATTTTTTTTAAAGTGTCTCCCAAATCCGGCTCAGTTGCAATACCCGAAACAAGACCAATTTCAGCCTTTCTAGAGTCTGAGTTAAAAAGAGTATAATCTTCTTTTTGAAATCCAAACCATTCTAGGTTTTGCTTTGCTCCAGTAACAGCGTCTTTATCCTTATCAATTCCCATCACTTTAATTTTTTGTAAAAGAGCTTCAGAAAGAATAGTCCCTACTCCACAAAATGGATCAAGTAAAGTTTCCCCTTTTTTTACTTTTGATAAATTAATTAAAATTTTCGCAAGGCGAGGTGAAATTGCTAAAGATTCTCTTCTTACGGGTTTATTCATATCTCTTTCTTCTAAAGAGGTGTAATCACAAATTTGGATAATTTTTCCGAAATAAACTTCATTATTCCCATAAACAAAGTATTCTTCATTAATTAACTTTGAAGAAGGAATACTAACTATTTCTCCATTTTGAAGGTGAATGTTTCCAGTTAAATGTTTAAAAGTTGCTTTTAATTTTTCTTTTTTGAATCTACTTTTAAGGTATTCTTGAAAGATTTCATACTTTTCTGAAAAATTCCAAATTATATAATTTAATTTATTACTTTCTCCAAAATACAAAGTTTCATTATCCAATTTTTTAATGAGTTCATTTTCATCTCCTGAAGAAATAACTTTTCCAATAGAGATAACTCCTCCAAAAACATCAACAACTTTTTTTTCAATAGGGCGTTCAAGTTCAAGAAGTAATCCATTTTTTATTAATTCAGAGGATAGAATCTTATTTTCCTCCCTTTCAAAGTAAGAAAAAACTTCTGCCTTGGAAAGTTCCACATTCCGACCAAGAATAAACAAATATTTCATAAACACAATAGAAAACTTTACTTTTTAGAAGTTTTGTTTAAAACAAAACTTCAAACTTTCCATATTCTTTTTTCAAAACTTCAAAAACCTTTGAATCAATTTCAACATTTGGTAAGTCCTTTTGTTTTGAAAGAGCTTTTTCAAATTCTTCAAGAGTGGAATTAACAATTTTATCCCCCACTTTTTTGATTAAATTCTTCTCAAAAATAAATGTTTTTCCATCGACATTAACAACTTCTATTTTTTTGTCTTTAGTCTTTAGTACCATCTTCCCTTTGCTCATTGAAACCAATTCTTCCCTTTGTACAAATTCAGTTAAATCTTTAATTAAAATATCTGCATCTTTTCTAACTCTGTCAACCTTATGGGATTCTGATTTACCTTTTTTAAATTCTTTTTTAGTTTTAACAATGTCCTTTAAAATTCTTAAGTGTTGGTTTGTAAATTTAGACTTTTTAACATAATTTTTTTCAAACTCTTGAAGAATTTTTTCAACAGATTTGTTTCCCAAAATATTCTTTAAAAGTTGAAGAACATCTCCATAAATTTGGTCAATTGTTTTTTGTTGTGATTTTTCTTCAATTTCTTTTCTTAATTCTTTAAGTCTTTTCAAATAGTCTTCAGTTTCAACTAAAAGTTTATCAATTTCTGAGCCAGAAATTTCTTTTATTTTTTCATGCTCATAATCTTTCCAAGTTTTAACAACTTTCTCTAAAAAGTCAACATACTTTTTTTCAATCATTTTTGTATCTAAAAATGCTTTTTTGAATGAACCAACAAGTTCTTTAGAAGTTGGAGGAGGATATCCCCCAAGCATTAAAATTGCTTGAGCTGGAGTTGTAACTCCCCAAAAAATATTAGTAAATACATCACTTAAAAGAGTTCTTTTACTTCTAGGAATAACTCCATCTCCCATACTCATAAACATATCAATTGCTTCAGGACTAGGTTTAAGTTTACCCATTCGAAGTAGAGATTTCCAGGGCATGAAAGTTCCTCTATCATAAAGTGGAACCCCATCACGAATAAAAGTAAACATTACAGGGTGAGCATCCTTAACTGCATCCCAGAAATCAGTTAATAAGTAAATTTGTGGTTCAAGCCTATTTTTAACTCCAGCAATTTGAGTTGCTTCAGCAACATATTGGTAAATTATTCCTCTAAGTCTTTCTAGGAGTTCACGCCTTGGCATTCTTTTTACATCAGTGTCATTTATTATCACAAAAACATCAACATCACTTGTTTTTACTGCATCTCCTCTAACCAAACTTCCCCCAATCACATAACTAACTACATATTTTTCAAATTTCTGTAAAACAAGAGATTTGTGAATCTCTGAAACTCTTAATGCCCCCAAAATTCCTTTGTCATATAAGGGATAACTCATTGCAATAGCACCTGAAAGTTCAAACTTTTGATCCATACAAATTTCCCAAATTTCAGAAGGAGTCATTATGTGGGCCCAAACTTTTTCTTTTGACTTTTGAATTTCTTTAACAATTTCTTGTTTAATCTTGGGAATCTCTTTAGCTTTTTCATCCGGAACAATGATTTGAATATGAACGTGATCTTTTGATTCAGGAGGAGCTTCTTCCTCTTCGATAAATTTAGGTATTGATTGGGGGGGCAAAATTCCCATAGCAAGAATATATTTAAATTTCTTGGTTAAAAATACCTTTAATTTGTCAATTTCTTTTTTAGTCTTTTCAAATTTCTTTTTTTCTTCATCAGGGTTAGATTTAGGAAGTTTAGGCTTAGAATAATTTAAATCCATTCTTGGAATTGAATCAGTATTTGAAGTCATATTCTAAAAACATTTAACTTATTTATAAAAGTTTGGAAACAAAAAACTTTTTTAAAAGATCTCGTCTTAAGTATTTCATGAAAAAATCAATAAAAATTATAATAATTTTAATTTCCCTTGTTGTTATTGGGGGAGCACTATTTATTCTGGGAAACGGAATCCAGAACACTTCTCTTGAAAAATTCCAAATAATGACTTATGGGAAGCATATCATTTACCTTAAAGCATACAATTCTGAACTTCCTCACATCCCTTTATCTAGATTTAATTATACCTCTGGAACTTTTGAGAAAAAATGGGGGCCAGAACATAAGACCATTGTCCTTACTCCAAATCATTCAAGTATTAGAAAGGTGGAGATAGAAATTCAAGGAATAGATATTCATAATATGAAGTTACTTCCAGATAAAACTGGGGACGTGATTGAAGACACTGCCAAAATAAAAATAACAAGACATTATCGGTTTGAAGAAGGAGATTCGGAAAATAAAAAAGACTCAAAATCAGCTTCTCCAGGTAAAAAAGGAGTTAGTAAAAATTGATAAATTTAAGAGAAAACAAGCGATATCTCTTTTTGGGATTTTTCTTTATATTTATTCAAATTGTTGCAATATTAAGAAATATTCTTTCAGATTATTATAATTTTTTTTGGTTTTGTGATTTTATCTCGATATTTATTGCTATCTTTTTTTTTCTTAAGAAAGAAGATCTTATCAAAGCAGTAGTAAATATAGGGCTTTTAGCGCAATTAATTTTTCTTGTAGGAATTATTTCTTCTACATTTTTCGGATTCTCTTTTTTAGATTCTCTTCCACAAAATTATAGTTTATTCTATTTTTTAAGTTCAGTATTAATACATTTGTCGGTGACGTTTGCGTTAATTTTAACATATAAAATTAAACCCACAATTAAAACTTTATTTTATTCAATAATAATGCTTTTTTGTATGTACTTTGTCGCTTTATTCTTTACTAATCCAGAGCAAGGAATAAATTATGTTTTTTCTTCAAAGAGTTTATTTTCATTAATTATTCCTCATTATACTCAGCTATGGGTTCCACTCACATTTATTATGGTAGTATTACCCACACAATTAATACAATATTTAATTTATAGAAAATTCATGAAAGGATCTAAATCTAAAAAGAAGTAAAAATGGTCCATACAGGAATCGGACCTGTGCCTTCTCGGTGTAAACGAGATGTTCTGCCATTAGACTAATGGACCAATTAGATTAGAAACTATTCCTTATTTTAAAAAGGTTTTCTTCTTACTTTTTATTTTTTAATTTCAAATAAACTCCAATTCCAACTAAGAAAATTATTGCAATTAAAGCAGAAATTATTCCAACGTGAGAAATAAAGTAATTTTCATTTGTTCCTGCAAAATATCCTAAAAGAATTAAAAAAGCATTGTATATCCCTGCTCCAAACAAGGTATAAAGAGAAAATTCAATTATATTCATTTTTGAAAATCCCGCAGGTAACGAAATAACATGCCTTAACCCTGGGATAAATCTAGAAAAGAAAATTGTTAAGTGTCCCTTTTTTTTAAAAAACTTTTCAGAATTTTTTAAATGTTTAATATCCCAAAACGGAACTTCAGAATATTTTTTTGCAATTTTTTCAAATCCTTTTCTTCCAATTTTATATGCAAGAAAATAACTAAATAATGAACCTGCAAGACTTCCTAAAGTTGAGATAATTAAAAGGGGAAAGAAAGACATTAAACCCTTAAACACCAAAAACCCTGCTGGAATTAAGACAATCTCTGCAGGAACAGGAATAATTAAACTTTCAAGAAACATTAAAACAAATATTCCTGAATATCCCCAACTTTCTAAAATAGAAATTAATCCATCAATGAGGTTTATCATAAAAAGGACAAGAAGATTTAATTTATATTTTTATTTATATGCGGAAACCGGGAATCGAACCCGGGTCACAACCTTGGCAAGGTCGTATTCTACCACTTAACTACTTCCGCTTCTTTTTAATTAATCATTCTAATTTAAAAGATTATTCTTCACAAGCTTTATATGCCCTTTTTTCTTAATGTATCTATGGCAATAACAGGGCAGGGGATGCATCATTTAAACATAAGAAAAAGAATTCATGAAAAACATGAAGAATTTCCTAGTCCAGTTAAAAAAATAAGATATTTGGATAGAATTATATATATTGTAGGAATTTTAGGACCCGTTATGAGCCTACCTCAAATACTAAAAATATTTTTGTTAAAAAATGCAGATGGAGTTTCTTTTCTTACTTATTCAACTTTAACTGTTTTTTCTTGTGTATGGCTTTGGTATGGGATGGTTCATAAAGAAAAACCAATTATTGTTACAAATATTCTTTGGATAATTTCAGAAATTGTAATAGTAGTTGGAGTTTTAATTTATGGAAATGGATTTTTATAATTATTTTCTTCTAAGGTCTGAATCTTGAAGAAGTTTTTGATATATGCCTCTATATAAATTCTGAATTTTGTAAAAATTTTCAGAAGATAGGTCACAATGCATTTCATAGAACAAATCCCCGAGGCTATTTTCAGAAATATTCATAACATATCTTATTGGCATTAATTTATCTTCACCAATAAATAATCTTGTATAAAAAAAGAGGTATTTTTTATTAATTCAATAAACTTTTCAAGATTCATATTTTTGTCCTTAGTTCTTTGGTGATTAATTGTTTTCTCAAAATATTTTATTTTACCCTCTAAATCTAGGGTATCAATCTCTTTTAGAAATTTAATGTTTCTCTTTATCTCTTTTTTATTAAATAAAATATTCATCAATTTAATAAACTTGAAAGAATATTTAATTATTATGATAATAGACGTTCATTCACACTTAGATTTGCTAACTGAAGAAAAAGTAAAAGAAATTGGAGAAAATAAAAAAATAAAATTAGTAATTACAAATTCAGTTGACCTAAAAACTTCCAAGAAGAGTTTAAAGTTAAATAAAATGTTTTCCAAAATAAAAGTTGCAGTTGGGTTATACCCAGGTAAAGAATTGAAATTATCTGACTTTAATATTTTTGAAAACTTTGTAAGGAAAAACAAAGAATCTATAACTGCCATCGGGGAAATTGGTTTAGATCTACATCACACAAAAGAAAATTTTGAAATACAAAAAGCAGTTTTTATTAAAGAACTCGAACTTGCAAAACAACTTGAAATTCCAGTAATAATTCATTCAAGAAAAGCAGAGAAAGAAGTTTTAGAAATTTTAGAAAGTTTTCCAAAAGTGAAAGTTCTTCTTCATTGTTTTTCAGGAAATTTTAAACTGATTACCAAAGGAATAGAACGGGGATATTACTTTTCTATTCCAACAAATGTTAATAGAAGTGAACACTTTCAAAAAATGCTTGAATTAATTCCAAGAGAAAAAATCCTCACCGAAACGGATTCCCCATACCTTTCCCCTCACAAGGATAAAGAAAATGAGCCAATATTTATAGAAGAATCAATAAAAAAAATTTCAGAAATTTGGAAAAATCCTGAAGACAAAGTTGAAAAACAAATAGAAGATAATTTTAACAAACTTTTTAGTGTTTTTAATAATTGATTTTGTTTAACTTTCCAGTAGTGGTTTATTGTCACTATTTCTAAAAGGTGAAATTAACAGAACATTTATAAATGTGAAATCATGTCATAATTATAGAATGACAAAGTTTAAATCTGGTTTAATAAAATATCTCAGTATTCCTTTAATCGCTGGAGGATTTCTTTTAACAAATACTAATGCCCAACAACTTTCTAATAAAGAGAAGACTGATCTTCAAAGAGGAGTTAAAGCGGGAGTTCTTTTAGAATCAAATTCAAATTATTCTGTTTATGGTTTTAAGTTTGACAAAGGACTTGAAAAATCAATTAAAGATTCTAAAAGTCCAAAAATTTCTCTTTCAGGAAATTATCCTGTTGGAATTGGTGTTTGGTTTAACAAAGACACCTCAGGAATAAAACTTCAAGTTCCAAAAAATATTAATTACAGAACTGCAAAACCAATTGGAATTGTTCTAAGAAATGGGATTAATGTTAATATTTGTGATGAAAAAGGGAATGTTGGTAACAAAAATACGCCCATCTCTTCATTCTATTTTGACCCCCATCAACTTTATCTTCAAAAATTTGAGGCTCCAACTGCTTCAGTTTTAGATTCTCTTATATTTAATGATGTTAAGTACATTCGAGGAAAAGTAGATAGCATTGGACAAAAAGTTGATGGTCTTGAAGGGAAAATATCTGGAATTGATTCAGTAGTAAATGCAAATTCAAAAAAATTAGATAGTGCAAATGAAAAATTAGATTATCTTACAGAACAAGAAAAAAAGAGAATTGAAGAAGAAAAAAAGAATGAGGACAATTTTACATGGGATGTTGAAGCTTCAAAAGCAATTGATAGAGAGAGTGGTTGGTCTCTAAGAACTGGTCCAAATTTCAAATTAACTTCTGGAGAAGCTGGAAGTCTTTGGGGTGGACTTTATGTTGAATGGAATATAGACAAATTTAATCAAAGTTATTCAAAACATGTAGAAAAAACAGAATTGTTAAATCAACAACTTGAATTTTACACAAGAACTTCTGGAGATATAGTTGAAAATATCAATGCTAAAAGAACTTGGGGATTAGGAGCCAGATTAAATTGGTATACTGAAAACGGAACTTTTGGACTTGGAGTTTCTGGAGGAGCAAAATATCAAACTAAAACAACAACTTTAACTTCACAAGGAGTTGATGAGTTTCTTGAAGGAAAAAAAGTAATTGAATCTAAACCCTATTGTTTTACAAACTCTTCTACAGAAAAGGGATTAGTTCCATCAGCAAAAGTTCAAGCTTATCTTGCTCCATTTAAAGAAAAAAATTTTAAGGTTACTGCAGGAATAGAAAAAATTTTGGGAAAAGTTCAAAATGAAGGGGTAAAAATATATGGGGGAATCAGGTACGACTTTTAAAAATGAAAACAAAATCAAAAATTATATTTGGAATCTTCCTTATTTCTTTACTTTTAGTTCCTATTCTAGTTAGTGCTGCTTCTTGTCCATCAGGATGTACTGTTAACACTTTCTTAAAATATGAAGATAATGTAAGTGCAACTTCAAAAACATTAACACAGGGAGACACTGTAAATTTAGTAATGGTTGCATATTCACATGGAGAAAAATTAAGTCTTGAAAAACTTGAAATTGGTTCAACACTTATTTTACAAGAAAATAAAGAGGGAGTAGAGCAAACAACTCTTTCTTATTTGTATAATAATATTTACACCCTAAATACTGCAATTCTAATTCCTGGAACTTACACTTTAAAATTTAGTGCAACTTCTTTAAGTGGAGAAAAGGATTATTCAACTCTAGAAATTAAAATTTTGAAAAAAATTGTAGTTGATACAAATTCTCCAGTTGTAAATATATTGAGTCCAACAAATGGGGCAATATATACTGTAAACAAAACTCAAATGGTTGCAACAATTACTGAGGATAACCTAAAAGAATGTTGGTATGACTTAGGTTCTGAAAATGTTTCTTTTTCATGTAATGATGGAACAAACACAATCAATTCAATTATTTCAAAACAAGGAAGCAATACCTGGAAAGTATATGCAAAAGACCTTTCAGGTAATGTAGGAAGTGATACGGTGGTTTTTACAGTTCAAAGTCCAGCCGATACAACTCTTCCAGTAGTAAAAATAAAGGATCCAATAAATGGAGCAACTTATAGTTCACAAAGAACAGGTTTGACTTTTAATGTTCAAGAAGACAATTTAAGATTTTGTGTTTATAGTTTAGATGGAACACATTTTTCTTCAGTTTCCTCACCAACAAATGGAGATAATGTTGTTTCAGGAATTACTTCTATTAATGGAGTAAATACCTGGACAGTTCAATGTACTGACCTTGAGGGTAACGTCGGTAGTGATACCATTACTTTTACAGTAAATATACCTGTGATAGATACAACTGCCCCGATAGTAAAAATAAGTGATCCAATAAATGGAGCAGTTTACAATTATAACAAAACTCAAATGGTTACAATAATTACTGAAGATCATTTAGCTCAATGTTGGTATGACCTTGGAAGTGGAAATGTTTCATTCTCTTGTGTTAATGGAACAAACACAATTAACTCAATTATATCAAAACAAGGATTGAATACTTGGAAAGTATATGCAAAAGACGTTGCTGGCAATATTGGTAGTGATACAGTAGTTTTTACGGTAATAACTTCTCCCACAAGTCCACTGGAGATAACTCCTATTGTTCCGACAAATGGAGAAATAATTAAAGGAAACATAATCTTTAAAGCAATTGTAAATAAATTTTCAAATGTAACATATAGTTTAGATTCTGGAGCAAATGTTACAATGGCTGAGAGTTCCTCATTAACTTTTATATCAAGTTCATTAAGTCTAAGTATTGGAACTCATACTGTAACTTTCTGTGCCAAAACTTCTACTGAAGTTGTATGTAAACCAGTTACTTTTGAAGTTAAGGAAGACAAAACAGATGATAAAATTGGTTGTAAATCCTGTAGTTCAAGAAATAATGGTCCACTCAATGAAACAATTCCTGAAAACAAAAAAAATTATCCTGGAAAAGTATCTACTGAAGAATACATTTATTTAAATTTGGACGAAGGCAATAAATTAAATATAATTCAAAGAATCTTGCTTTGGATTTCAAATTTATTCAGATAAAATGGAATCAAGAAAATTTTTAACAATCTTTGACATAATCTTACTGGCAGTTTTAGCTATATCAATGATTTTCTTTTTTATTGGAAGTGTTAGCACTTTTAACCTCGGAGATAAAGCACAAATTTCTTTATTGATATACCTACTTTTAACTTATATTATTCTTTTAATCTTAGTATTAAGGTTTAAAGGGATATGGCTAGAAATTAATAAAAGAAAAATTGTAAACAAATTTATTGATAGACCAGTAGAAAAAATAATTGAGAAACCAGTAATTAAATACGTTGATAAAATTGTTGAGAAACCAGTAATAAAAACTGTTTACGTTGACAAAACAAAAGAACCAGTGAAGAAGTTCAAGTATTATGGTTCAACTTTACAAAACACTTATCACAAAGAAAAGTGTAGATTTTCAGGGATGATAAAAAAAGAACACCTAGTACTTCGAAATACCAATACTTATTTTAAAAAGAAAAAGTTCCATCCTTGCCAGAATTGTAATCCTGGAAAGAAATAAAATTTGATAAAAGGAAAAAAGATTTAACCCTTATTACACTAATGCTTTCTGGAGCTTTAGTTATAGGTGGATGCCAATGTAATGGAACTTACAATGGTCTAGAATTTAACAAAAATATTGATGGAGAAGAAGTAAATTTTAACAGTGATGGAATGAATAACAAAAACATATTAACGGTGAAGAAAAGAGATGGAAAAATTATAAAATATATTGATAATCTTGGTGATGATTTAAGAGTAGATTATGTCGAAATAACAAAGGATGGTAAAACCAATACTTATTCTTGGAAGAATGCAATTGGTGAAGCAGTGATATGGGAAGCTCAAAAAGAATTTGATAAATATCTTGAAAAAGTAAAAAGATCAAAAATTTTTGAATGTTTAAGAGATTTAAAAGAATAATTTTAATTTTTTAGATTTAAAATTCCCCTAAGGAATAATTTCTGGCCCAAAATATTTTTCAAAATCAAACTGTTCTTTTTTAACAATTTTCTCATCAAGAAGTTTTTCAATTTCAGGAACTTTTTTTCTAATTGAATCAATTAAATGTTTTATAGTGTTACAAATTAATTCATCTCCCTCAGGAGGCCAAAGTTTTGCATCCCTCCAATAAATGCAACGTCCTCCGCAAATATCTTTAACTGAGCATTTTTGACACTCTAAATCTTCAATTATAATTTCTTTTTGGATACCCTTCTCTATGTCTCCACAATAAAATTTTTTAACTGAATTCATAATTGGGCAAGCTGAAACCTTTCCAGAAGTGTTTATTGTGAAGTTTTTATATCCAGAACCACACGGAAGACGAGTTTCTTTGTCATATCCAACCAAGCGATTAAAAATTCCAAGAAAAGGATAAATTTTGTATACTTTTCCGTCGTGCATTTTTTCAACCCAAAAATTAATCAATTTAGTTATTTCATTGTTATATTCTTCTACAAATTTAGTAAATTTAATTTTATCAAAGTCAAATTTGTAAAACCCAGCATCAATTTGCCAATGCACTGAATTGAAAACCTTTTCATCTATTAAACTTATTATACTTTTAACTTGTCGAAAAACATCAGGAAAGTTTAAAGTCATTCTCGCAACAACTTCCCCATTATATCCAAGACTTCTTAATTTTTTTAAATTTTTTAAAACTAAATTGTAAGTACCTTTTCCACGATTAAAATCAGTTCTTTCTTCTTCCCCATCAATAGAAATAAGCATTTTATCTATTTTCTTAATATATTCAAAAGGAAGTCTTTTCAAAAGTAAACCATTTGTCTGGATACCAAATTTCGAATCCAAGTTATTCATAATCTCTTTTATTTTTTTACTCATTACAAGAGGTTCCCCTCCATAAAAAATAAGTCTGTCAGTTGGTTTTACAAAATTTTTTATTTTTTTTATTTCAACTTCACTGTCAAAGGGAGTTTCGTTGTCATACTCCCATTTTTTCCCAAGTCCATTATCAAACTCAGCCATAGATTTTTCATAACAATATTTACAACGAAGGTTACACTTTTCAGTTAGGATGAGGTGGTAATTCATAAACTAAAAAATAAAAAAAGGATATAAAAAGTTAACTCAACCCTTCCATATAATTAGGTAAACTTCCAAGGTCATTCATTCTTCCTTTTTTGTTTGGTTTTGAAAGAATAATGTCATCAATTCTAAGGATCATCGTTGCAACATCCGTCGCTGAATTTATTGCCTGAATTTTTATTTTAGCGGGTTCAATTATTTTTGAATTTAAAACATTTTCAACTCTATTAGTAAAAAGGTTTATTCCGGCATTCATATCCCCTGAATCATGTTTTGCTTTTAGTTCAGTTAAAACATCAATTGGGTCAATTCCCGCATTTTCAGCTAAAGTAATCGGAATAAACTCCAAAGCATTTGCAAATTCTTCAACTGCAAGCTGTTCACGACCAGGAAGAGTTTGTCCAAATTCTTTTAGTCTTTTTGCTATTTCAATTTCAATTGCCCCCCCTCCAGGAACTACAAGTCCACTTTCAAGAGCACTAGAGATATCAAGAAGCCCATCAAGCAATGCACGACCAATCTCATCAACAACATGTTTTGTCCCCCCATGAACAAGAATTGTAACTAATTTAGGATTTTTACAATCTCTTAAATAAGTTAAATATTCTCCACCAGATTTTATTTCCTCAACACTTCCAGCTTCTCCCAATAAAACCGAGTCAATTTCATTTAAATTAGAAATAATTTTTGTTTGAGTTGCTTTTGAAATTCTTTCAATGTCAGACCTTCCAACCCTTCTACAAACATAAATTCCAGCTTTAGACAAGAGGTATCTCGCAAAGTCATCAATTCCTTTTTGGCAAAAAAGTACATTACATCCAGTCGCAACAATTTTTTCAACCATATTTTTAATTGATTTCTCTTCTTCATTCAAGAAATTTTGTAATTCGGAATGACTTGTTATAGAAATTTTGGTATCAACCTCAGGACTTTTTATTTCAAGAGGAAAATCAATAACCAATACTTTAGAATTTTGAACAAAAGAAGGCATTTCTTTTGAAATTCTTTCTTTGTCAATTATAATTCCTTTGACTAGTTCAGTATCCCTTATTCCTTCTCCTACAACTTTTTCTATTTTTATGTCGTCGCTGTCGACCTTATTTCCAGTTTGAACTAATTTTACTGCTCTAACTAAAATTTCTGAAAACCTTTCTTTTTCACCCTCAGCACCTTTGCCAGTCATAGCAGTCATAGCAATTTGTTTTAAAATTTCTTCATTTTCAGGAGCAATTTTTAATGAAATTTCACTTAAAATTTCTTGAGCTTTTTCTTGAGCCATTCGGTAACCTTTAACAATAACTGTTGGATGAATTTTTTTGTCAAGAAGTTTTTCAGCATTTTCTAAAAGTTTACCTGCAATCATAACTGAAGTAGTTGTTCCATCTCCCACTTCTTTTTCTTGAGTTTTAGCAATCTCAACCATCATTTTTGCTGCAGGATGTTCAATTTGCATCTCACTAAGAATTGTTACTCCATCATTTGTAACAATAATTTCATTAGTAGGGCTAACTAACATTTTATCCATCCCTTTTGGGCCAAGAGTAGTTTTAACTACCTCACTTACAAGTTTTGCTGCTAAGATATTATTTCTCTGAGCATCACGTCCAACAGTTCTCTCAACATTTTCAGACATAAAATCCCCTTTGTTTACCATACAATCTGAACTTTTCTCAATTATTTAAAGATTTATGCAACAGAAGAATATTTAAAATAAAAATTCATATTATTTTCATGTCAGAGCAAGATGAGGTGTATTCAAGTAAGATAAGTTATAAGGGCTATTTTAATTTTAAAGACTTTTATCAATTTTGTTATAATTGGTTAACTGAAGAGAAAGGGATGGAAGTAGAGGAAAGTGAGTATGGAGAGAAAATAGGGGGTCCAACAAAGGAAGTAAAATTCAAATGGATTTGTAATAAGGATATTACAGATTATTTTCAGTTTGAAATTAAACTCGATTTTAGAATTGACCAACTAAGTGAAGTAGAAGTTAATCGTGGAGGAGCGAAAGTTAAAACAAATAGTGGTTCAATTACTCTAAAATTGAAGTCTTCTTTAGTTAGAGACTATGATGGGAAGTTTGAGACCTCTGGAAGAATGAAAATTTGGAGAGGAATTTATGAAAAGTGGATTATTTCTCAAAGAATAGAAGAGTTTGAGGATAAACTTTCGGGAATTTCTGATGAATTTTTAGGTCAAGCTAAGTCTTTTTTAGATTTAGAAAGCGCAGATAAATAATTTTCTTCTTCAATTAACTATAGAAATGTTTAAATAGAAAATCTACGATTTTTTAACATGAAAAAAATGTATTTTATTTTGATTTTAATGCTTTTCCTAATTCAACCAGTTTTGGCAGTAAATTTAAACATTCAAAAAGTCTCAGATAAAGAGATTATGGTTGCAGGATTACAAAGTCCAGCAAATTTTATTTTGAATGTAACAAATAATGGTGCTTCAGATGAATTTTCTTTTTATACTTTTTTTGGACCAGTAGTTTCTCCAAATGAATCAATACAAATAAACGCTGGTGAAACTAAATTAGTTGAGTTTAAAGTTTCTCCAAGAAGTGATTTAAAATTAAGAGGACAAGTTTCATTTCCTTATTTTGTTCAGGGAGATAATAAGTCTGAAGTTGAAGAAAAGTTAACAGTTAGGGTAATAGAATTAAAAGATGCGTTCAAACTTGGAGCGGATTCAATTAATCCTGAATCGGGTTCAGTTAATATTTATTTAGAAAACCAAGTAAACTTTGATTTTAAGGGATTAAAAGTTCATTTATCTTCTCCATTTTTCGAAGAGGATAGAGTTGTAGACATTCCTCCCTATGGAAAAGAGGACTTTAAAATTGAATTAAATAAAGATGATTTCTCAAAATTAACTGCAGGATTTTATACCCTTCTTTCAGACTTAGAAATAAAAGATATTTCAGCCCATATTGAAGAAAGTATTGATTTTAAAGAAAAGAATATTTTAAGGGAAGATGTAAAAGAATATGGACTTATTATTTCCACAACTTTAATTAAAAAGTTTAATGAGGGAAATACTGTTCAAGATTCTTCAACTCTTGTTAAAAAGAATAGTATTTCAAGAATTTTTACAACTTTTTCTCCAGAACCAAACACAGTTAGTAGAGATGGATTTACTGTTAGTTATATCTGGAACAAAAAAATTAATCCAGGTGAATCCTTTGAAGTTGAAGTAAAAACTAATTGGTTTATTCCATTTTTAGTAATTCTTTTAGTTATTTTAACTGTTATTTTTGCAAGGAAATATTCTAAAACAGATATAGTCTTAAGAAAAAGAGTTTCATTTATGAATGCAAAAGGGGGAGAATTTGCTCTAAAAATTATGATTAACATTGAATCAAGAAAGTTCATTGAAAATGTAAGAATCTTTGACAGGCTTCCTCCATTAGTTAAAATTTATGAAAGGTTTGGAGGAGAAACTCCAAAAAGGTTTAACAAAACAAAGAGAATGTTTGAGTGGGAACTTGGAACACTTGAAGCTGGAGAAAAGAGAATGCTGTCATATGTAATTTACTCTAGAGTTGGAGTTCTAGGTCGTTTTGCTCTCCCTTCAGCTTATGCAATGTTTGAAAGAGAAGGAAAACAAAAGGAAGTTAATTCAAATAAGGCTTTCTTCCTCGCTGACCAAAAGAGTGAATAATTGAATCTATTCTTTATTTATCCAAACTTTTAAAAACGAATTCTTACTTTGTTTTCTTATAACCACCCATAGCTC
>JAACWA010000014.1 GCA_009992175.1 archaeon | reverse complement strand
TTTAATTTTACTTAAACTTTAATGGTAGAAAAAACTTTCAACATTCTTTTTGTTTGCAGGCACAACAGATTTAGAAGTAAATTTGCCGAGAGCTACTTTAAAAAAATAAACAAAAACAAGAATATTAAAACACAAAGTGCTGGAATTTTCCCTGGGCCATCTACCATAAATAAATTAGAAATAAAAGTTTCAAATGAACTTAAAGTGACTCTTTCGGGAAAACCCAAACCTGTTAAAACAAAACTCCTCAATTGGAACAATTTAATTGTCCTTATCACCAATGATGTTCCAAATCCCCATAAATTGTTTAATTATGCAACATTCAAAAACAAGGTAATAACTTGAAAGATAAAAGATTCAAACTGGGAATCAATAACTCAAATGAGAGGAATAGTGAATGAAATTAAAAAGGAGATTGATAAATTAAATCAAAATTTAAAAAAATTTAATTCTTAACAAATTCTTTAATTAGTTCTGAATTTAAAACTTCTGGATGAAAAAGAACTCCATATACCTCTTTAGTATTATGTTTAAACGCAATTGGATAACTTAAACTTTCATTTAATTTTGTAAAACCTTCTGGAAGACTAATTGCTTTTTTATGTAAATAATACACTTCTTGCACAGTTTCTCCTTCTGAAAAGAATTTACTTGAAAATTCTAAATTAAAAGTTTCAAAATGCGTTCCAATATATTCTTCAAAAATTAATTCTGAACCAAAAATTAAACCAATAATTTGCATTCCAGCACAAATTCCTAAAATTGGCTTTTCGAAATCTTTAATCCAAGAAAATTTTTCCAAATTTTTAAGGTATTCGAAATCTTCTAGTGAAGTTCCACAAATAATCACTTTTTTTGCTTTTTTTGAGTCTTCAGAAGTAACCTCTTTATAATTTTTAACAAAGTAATTTTTGCCCACAATTTTTTCAACTGGTTTAACAAATTCCAACTCCAAAATTCTTTCTTTACAAACAGAGATAATCAAATTCATAAAAATTAGAAAATTTGATAATTTTTAATTGTTTGGGGTAATGTTTTAACTAATTCTTCTTCCAATAATCAAGACTCTTTTCAAGAGACATAACCATTTTAGTTCCCAAAAAATTTCCCTCAAAAAAGTCACTTGAAAAATAAGTTTTTATTGTATCCAAATCCAAAAAAATTTCGGGGCAAGCTTTAATTAAAGGGAGAATTTCTTTATGGTAAAGATACTCCTCTCCATTCAAAAAAAAATCAAAAATCTTTTTTTTTCCCTTAAAAAATTCTATATCCATATAATTTTTAGAGGTTTGGGTCATTTTCAAATTTCTTCCATTTTCAAAATCAAAAAATTCTGTTCTTCTAACCCTCTTTAAAAAGAGATTACTTTCATATCTTCCAACATAAATTCTCTCAACAGTTGAATTTGAATGATAAAAGTGGGTTTCAATTACATTTCCGTTTCCAACATCACTTTCAAACTGGGAATACCTTGGGTCTCCTCTGTTAAGAAAAGTGAAAGCATTATCCAAATTTTTATTTTTAAAAACTCTAACTGGAATCCTTGCAAACCCAACATAATTTTTATCTACCTCCTTAACCGAAAGAATGTCCTTTTTTTCTGTTCCTTCAATTGAAGACCTAACAAAATCGGGAAATTTTTCACAAACAAGTGAATCCTTTTCCCATTCTTCTGGAAAATATTCAAAACCTTTTTTTGCTTCTTCGATTCGGTCATAAAATTCAACCATTAAATCAAATTCCATTTTGTTTTAAGAAAGTTTCAATTTTAATTTTTTCCTTTTCACTATTTTTAATTATCATCTCTCCAAAAGAATCTCTAATTCCTTCCTTATCGTAAAAAACTAAAGGTGAGTCCCTTACTAAATAAAAAAATTGTTTACTTTTTTTATCATTTTCATTTATTGAAAAATTTATCTTTGGTACATCTTTAACAAAAAAAGTAACATCTAAAAGTTTTGAATTGTGTTGAATAACTTTTGTATAAAAATTTTCATTCAGTTCAAATTTTCCAATTCTTTTGACTATTCCTAAAAGAGATTTTGAAAGTTCTCCACGCCCTAGTAAACTAAAATAATTTCGCATAACTTCAAAAGGTCCATCATAAAATGAAGTTTTTTTAACATTTATGTTTAAAGAACTAAATTCAGATTGAGAATATTTCAAATAACCCTTTTCTAAATAGGAATAAAACTTTTTAAAGTTGTTATCAATTTTGGAATAAATTCTAACAAAACCAGTATGATTTGTTTTATCAATTTCATATTCAGAAGAAATTTTCTTTAAATCAGTCTCTTCTAATGCATGTCCAGCAAAATTTGGAAATTCTTCTTCATAATTAAATGGAAGTTCCCATTCCTTGGGAAAATGATTAAATCCTTTTCCAACTTCATCAATTTTCTCTTGAAATAAACACATTAAATCAAATTCCATCCTTCAATTCCTCCAAAACAACTTTGAGTTTTCTCCTTCTTTTTGAGGAAGGACCAAAAATAGGAAAAGGAGAATTTACCTCGAGTTCTCCAAATATATCTTTTAATAAATTAAAATCTTTAAATAAAAAAGGATTCTTTTTTATCTCTTCAAGATACTGAAAATCTGAAATTTTACTCTCAGAATTAAAAACAAGTTCTCCATAAACATCTTTCTCTCCTTTTTTATATAAAAAAATTGAAGAACAATATTCTCCCCATTGAGCATACCTTAATGAAAACCCTTTTTCCCAACAAAACTTTCCTCCCCTTTGGACACATAAAAGTTTAGGAGAATTTTCAATACCCATAAAATCTTCATTGAGATCCCCATAAGAATTTATCATTTCTTCTTCTGAAGACCTATTGTCAGAGTAGTATTTCTTTGAAATATAGAAAGGATCATCATAAAAAATTTGTTCAATATTTCTTATTCCTTCCCTCGCACCATACTCAGACTGAGAATATTTTAATTTTCCATTTTTTAAATAAACAAAATCTGCATCATGAAATTCTCCATTTAATTCAATTTTCCCAAGTAAAATTTTATAAAAACCAGTAAAATTAGTATCAAAAGAAACTAAAGAAACTAAAGAAGAGAATTCATTATTAGAATTAAAATCTTTTTTATATTTATTTGCAAAATCAATAAACTCTTCATCTGGATTTTGAGATCTCCATTCCTCTGGAAAATAGTTAAAATC
Source organism: archaeon (assembly GCA_009992175.1). GTDB lineage: Archaea > Nanobdellota > Nanobdellia > Pacearchaeales > GW2011-AR1 > GW2011-AR1. The sequence continues at coordinate 26,731 of JAACWA010000014.1, read as the reverse complement.
CTTTACCACACTAATATTTTTTCCAAAATCGGACCAAAGATTGTTATCCATTTAAATTTTTCAGGGTATAATAGTTTATAAAAATTATTTCAGTTAAAGTAATACTTTAAATTAAGTTTTTTTCCATTAAATAATTTATTCCACTTTCCTTATATTTTATTTCTTCTATTAAATTATATCCTATTTTGAGATAAAAATCTTTTGCATACTCAGATGACCTGAGAATAACTTTTGAAATTTTCTTTTCCAGGGCATACTTTTCTATAAAATCCATTAATTTTGTACCAACTCCTCTTCTCACAAAGTCATAGCGTACAAAAACTCCTCCAATTTCATTTCCATTTAAATCCAATGTACCAATTGGTTCTGGAATAAAACTCTCCCAGAATTATTAAAATTTTGTTTTTTATATTTTTATTATATCTCTTTCTTCTAGGGGGAATAATACTTTATTATTTTTAAGGAAGATTATAAATTATAACGGAAATTTTTATTTAATTGCAAGATTTTAAAGAGGATATCAACAAGAATGATATAAAATGATATTTTTAATTAAAGGTTATTCTAAAAATTCTTCTTAAATTAGAGGTTATATTTAGTTTTGTCCCACACCCGTCCCAATTATTTTTTCATTATCCACAAAACAGAACATCTCTCTCTTTTTCATTTTATCTAAAATTGTTAAAACTCCATTTTTTTTATTCAAAACATCCAAAACTTCTTGGGCTAAATTTTTTCCATTAATCTTTTCAAAAGTATTTTTTCTTAAAATTACAATTTCTTCTGCATCAAACTCTTCAGCTCTTCTAAAGTTCATTCTACTTCTAACTCCCCTCTAAAAGAATTTTCTCCTTCCTGAATTACTTCTTTTCCAATAATTTTCAAAGGATGAGAAAACAAAGGACAATTAATTACAAAAGTTTCGAATTCTCCTCCTTCTCCCGCAACATGAATTTTATATTTTTTGTTTAATTCAAGAATTTCTTTAAGAAAAGAATTGTCAATTTTTCTAAAAACCCAACTTTCATTAAAAGGATAAGCAAAAACTCCAGTTAAAATAATTTCAAAATTGTTTTTTATTAATTCCTTTAAGTATTCTTCTTCATCTTTTTGCCATAATGGATTAATACATTCTAAATCAAGTTCTGAACATATTTCTTGAATTCTTAAAGCCTGGTAAACGGATTTTATTGCTCCAGTCACAATTCCCCCAATTTTATATTTTTCTTTGGCTTTTTTTATTACTTTTTTTAGATCAATTAGTTCTTCCTCCTTTTCCCCTGGAGTCCTTTGAACAATCAAAGGAATATTCATCGCTTCTGCTTGAACTTTGGTTTTAGAAATTGAGGGTGTGTGAAACATAAAACTCTCTTTATTTTCAGAAAAAATAGTAATTAAGCAACTAATTTCATGATTAAACTTTTTAGCTAAGTAAGTTGCATAAACTGAATCTTTCCCTCCAGAAAAAAGAACTCCAATTTTCATATTAATTATAAATTAATTAATTATATAAAACCTTATAAAATGAAAAAAGATAAAAATAAATGGGAACAAAACTTGAATTAGTGAATAAAGGAATTTTATATATCTGCCATAAATTTGAAGGATATTCTAAATTAAACATAAATACTAAAATAAATATAAAATCGGAAGTTACATATTATTGGAGCAAATGGATTGATAATTTTCACCAAGATATAAAACCAATAATTCAGGAAACAAAGAATAAGAATCTTGAAAAGTTTATCTTTCAAGAGTATCTTTTCTCGAGGGGACTTTAGTTTTTACTAAAATATTTTGGAGTGTCAACTTTTACTCCATCAGCCGGAAGGACATAAGAAATTAATGAACCCTTTTTGAATTCCGGAAAATAATTATCCAAACTAAACCTTTCCAATTTATTTAATTTAATTTCTTTTTTTGTCAAATCTTTAACTGGAAAAACTGCATCATATGAACCATAAATTAATTTGACCGATAAAAAAGAACCAAGAATCATTAAACCAATTAAAGAATTCTTCTCCTGCTTATTTATTTCTTTCATCCATTCAGGAAGACGTTTTGGATGACTTAAGTCCAAACATTCTTGCATAACATCATTTGCTAAACCATTTGCTGCTCCAATAGTGTAATTTCCAACAGGAGAAAGCCCAGTTTGACTTGCAACTTGTGAAAAACCATAATTTTTTCCAAGCAGATATCCTGCAAAACTTGAAAGAGTTCCAACAGCGAGTCCCAATTTTCCATCATGCCCTAAAACTTTTTTTTCATGACCAAGACTATCGACCAATTTTTCCTGAGAATCATCATATTTGAAAAACCATCTAAAAGCTCCTCTTCCTTTATGTGAAACATAACCTAATGCAACTAAATTTGCAAAAGCCCACCAACTTCTTTGAGTTTTTGAAAGTTCAACTCCATATTGATGAACAAAAGGCAAAACTTCTGAAACTGCTCTTGCACCCCAAGTTTCGAGAAATGCCCAAACTGGAGCAGAAAGTAAAGTTTCTCCAATTCCACAAGCAAAATAATCTTTTGCAAAGTTGTTCCATTTTCCTTCATAATAATTTAAAATATTTTCCTTAACTTCATCTTTTGAAATTTCTTTAATTCTTTTAGAAATAAAGGTTGCAAGACTCAAGATTTTTTTGGATAATTTCATTAAAAAAGAAAAAATTTCTCAACTTATAAAGACTATTATCCTAAAGTTTCTTCATCCATTATTCCACTAAATTTTTCAGTTTCATAAGTTACTTCTTCACTTTCCTCAGTTAAAATTTCCCCTTCAGAAATAGTTTCCTCACTCCAATCTCCATCTTTCAAATCAGCGTAAGGATTGGGATTTTCCTTCAAAAAAACTGTTTTGAGCCAGATATGAATCTCTTCAAAATGTGCTTCCTGTTCAAGCCAAAGCTTCCCATTGTTTTCAAGCTGTAAAATTGGAAAAAATGCGAGCGCCCTATCTTCTCTTTCACTTCCAACAATTTGAGTATAAGGTACTTTCTTATGCTCCTTATTCCCTTCAAAATGTGCTAAAATTTTTCCATGCAAATCTAACATCTTATTTTTTATGTTATACTTTCGCTTTGGCAAACTAATTCCAGCTTCCCTTAGAGCATTATTGTCAACCATTACTTTCTTTATACGCCTATTCTCAGTCATAATAGCCTTATTTAAAGACTCAATTAGCTCGTTTAATGTGACTTTCCTGAAACGAGGAATAGGACTTCTTAAAACAAGTTCAGGAATTTCTTCATCAAGTTCAATTCTTTCAAGAATGTTTTTTTTAATCTCTTTCTCTCCAAATAAAATATCATCTATACTCTTCATATACCTACTTAAGATTAATTCGGACTTTATTCTCAAAATTAAAGCTGCAGCAAGTAATACTTTACTTGAAACAAAAAAGTCTGTTTCTTCATATTGTTGAATTTTTTCTAAAAATCCTTGTGACAAAATACTTATATCAATGTTCCACGGGTCCAACTGTTCAGTATTGATCAAATCATAAATAATTTCTTTCCATCCAATCTCACGATTAAATAAAAGATTATGAACTTCCTCTTGTCCTACGCTGGACTTCACCTCTTCATCCATATTTTAGAACAAGGGCTCTTTGTTTTTAAATTTAATAGAAGAATTTAAGGGAAGTTTTATCATCATGTCATTTTGAAAGAGTAACATGATAGAAAGATTTAAATAGTATAAACCCCCTAATTTAATATCACCTCTTTTACCCAGGAGAGGGCGCGTACTATCTATTTATACTTGGTGCGAAGAATCTCCTAGGTTTCTTTTTAATTATCAAATCCAAAGTCTTTTATATTTCATTAACCTCTGAATTATATGAAAAACATAGATATTCTCGCAAAGGAAAATTCAGTAGGAGATTTACAAATTACTGATTTTTATTATTTGCTCGGAGATTTTGCAAATAGAAATTTCAATTTAGGTGTAATATATTATTCTGCAGAAAGAAAGATTCCAATCGAAAGAGCAAAAGAAAGAATAAGAAAATATGTAGAAACTCATCTTCTTAAAAACCTTGGAGATTCAATTTCAACAAATGATATGAGATTTTATTTAAATAAAAAATTGGATTCAACAAAATTAGAATTTGTGTAATTATTTCTTAGCTTCAACTTCTTTATCAACTTTAACAACTGGAGTTCCATTGAATTCAGCATAATGGCATTTTCCACAATAAAATCTTTCCTTTGCTTTCATTAAAAATATTCCTGGACCACAACGAGGACAGAATCTTTCTTTTTTCAAACTATCTCCTTCTGCTTTATACATTGAATATTTTTTACTTGTAGGTTTATTTTTATGGGGTTTCTTTCCCTTTTTTACAATTTTTTTCTTTCCCATTATTGACTTGCCTCCGCTTTAACTTCTTCAACTTTTGATTCTTCTTTTGCTTCTTCTGTTTTAACTTCTTCAACTTTTGATTCTTCTTTTGCTTCTTCTGTTTTAACTTCTTCAACAGGTTTCTCAGCTTCTTTAACCTCAGCCTCTTTAGCTTCAAGTGCTACTTTTTTTGCTTCCTCTGCAACCTTTTTAGCCTCAGCCTTTGCCTTAGCTTCTTCTTCTATTTTCTTTTTTTCTTTTTCAATTTCTTGCTTTGTTTTTTTTACAATTCTTTTAAATTCTTCTTCTGAACCATAAAGATTAACATAAACATCAAAAACTTGTTTTCCAAATTTTCCCTTTATTGATTTTATTCTTAACAATTCAGGATTAAAAGAAAACTTTTCTTTAAGAATAGCTTTAACTTCTTCATGACTTGGAACGGCTTGTGAAGTTATCTCAAAACAAAATTCCTTTCTTGAAAAAAGAGGATTCTCAACTTCTGAAATTTTTTTTATGTTCATTTTTTCCATTTTATCTAGTCTTTACAGCAAACTTACCGTTTGACTTTAAATTTATATTGTTTGCAATTTCAGATTTTTCATGATTTAGAACGTAAATCTTTCCTTTGTAAGAATCAGTTGATTCTTTTGAATCACATTTAGTGCATTTATCTCCTTCATAAATTGTTTTACATATCTTACAAGCTTTATCTTTTATTTTTGCCATTATTTTTTACCTTTTCCCGCTTTCGCTTTTCCTTTTGACTCTTTTCCTTCTTTAGATTTTCCTTCATCTTTCTTAGCTGCTTTTTTAGTTTCAGCTTCTCTCTTTGCCTTATCTTCTTTTATCCATTCAATTTTTCCAAGTCCAGGTTGCCTCATAGTTAATCCGATCTTAGGGTCATCCCCTTTGTGAGAAATTGCAACAACTCTTGCAACGCAAAGGTCTCCATCTTTCAAGACTCTTCCACTTGACTTTCCAGATAAACTTCCCGCCTCACTAAAAGAAACATAATCATCCATAGTTTGACTAATATGAATCATTCCCCTCATAACTCCTAAGTCAATAAAGGCCCCAAAATTAGTAATCTCTGAAACTTTTCCATAAACATATTCTTGAAGTTCTGGTTTCCAAACAAGAAGTTTGAAATTACATCTGTAATAAGCAGCTCCATCACCCGGAATTATAACTCCTTCACCAACGTTTAAAACTTCCACAACAGAAATAACTCTTCCAAGTTCTTTTTCATAATAATCCCCATACGTTTCATCTAGTTGTTCACGAACAGAATCCGAAGTAGGTAACCCAAATAATTTTGGGTCCACTCTTACATAATCTTCAACTTCCGTTAAGTAAAACATTTTAATCAAATTTTAAAGCAAAAATTGGTTTAAAAAGCTTTTGTGTAGGAATTACTGCAATTCTAACTTCTTTAAATTTCTAATTACAATCTTTCTATTTCGAATAGACTTTTTTAATGCCTTATCTACTGTTGCAAGGACATATTCTGGATTTTTTAAAAGATAATTTTTTATCCCAACATCCACATATTTTCCAGGACAATCAACTTCTTTATGAGGTTCAGAATTAATTAATTTCATTGCAAGAACAGCATCATCCCTTACTTTAAGTGATTTCGTTGAATCTTTAATTCTTTTAATTTCAAGCTTAACTTCTTTTGGAATTAAAATTGTATGTCCTTTGTCTAAGAGCTCTTCATGAAAATCAAGTTTATTTCTAACACAACTTAAAATGAAACTCGTGTCCAACAATACTTTTGCCATGAATAAAATTAGAAACCTAAATATAAAAACCTGTCTAGAAAAAATTTATAACTCATTTTTACATGGATATCTTATGAAAGAGAGTGAAAACTTAATCAGAGTTCTAGAAGAATCTATTATTGCGTTCAAAAATAAGGATTCAATAAAACTAAAAAAATTAAGTAACGAAACTGTTCACACTTCTTCATTAAATCAAGATCCAAATAATATCCTCGTTGCAGTTATTGTTTATTCCTTAGGAAAAATATTAGAAAGAGAAAATTATCTTAATTTGCCTGGATGGAAAAACTTTGAATCTCTTACCACTTCTGCACTAAAAATTTCAGTTAAAGATCTGAAACAAAAAAAAGAAGAAAAGTTTACCCAAGATTTAGTTCAAGTGAGAAAAGCAATAGGAAAAATTTCAGGAAAGTTAAAAAAATATGTGGAAGAAGTGTTCAGACGTTCAGAAATAACTAAGGCCTCAAGAATTTATGAACATGGAATTTCACTTGGACGAACTTCAAAACTTCTTGGAATTACAATTTATGACCTCGCAAATTACTCTGGGCAAACCGGAATTTCTGAAGTTTCCTTAAATCAAACAATAAGTGAAAAAGGCAGAATAAAAATGTTGGAGGACATTTTCAGATGATAAAAAAAGCAAAAGAGTTTGCAAGAGAGAAACATAAAAACCAAGTAAGAAAATTTGGAGGTGGACCATACCACCACCATGTTGAGAAAGTTGCAAAAATAATAAAAGAGAACAAAAAAAGTCATAAACTCAATGAGCTTCTTGCAGCAGCTCTTCTTCATGATACTCTTGAAGACACAAACACAACTGAAGAAGAATTAAAAGAAAATTTTGGAGATTTAATTACTTCATTAGTAAAAGAATTAACTACAGATAAAAAAGAATCAAAAATAATGGGAAAGAAAGAATATTTAGCAAACAAATTAAGTGACCCTGAAAAAATAAGTAGTTGGGGACTTGTAATAAAACTTGCGGATAGACTTAACAATGTTTTTGATTTACAAAATGGTTTAAAAGAATTTAGAGAGAAATATATTGATGAAACAGAACATATTTTAAAAAATCTAGAAGAAAAAAGAAAATTAACAAATACCCAAAAAGAATTAATTAAAAAAATAAAGGGGGAAATTGAATGAACCAAAACGTTTTAATTTTTGACTCGAGTTCATTAATTAGTATAACTATGAGTGGACTTCTTAATGAGTTTAAAAAGCTAAAGAAAACTTTTCCTGGAAAGTTTATTATTCCCGAAGAAGTAAAAGTGGAAATAATCAACCATCCTCTTGAAATAAAAAAGTTTGAACTTGAAGCCTTGAAATTAAATCAACTTCTAAAAGAGGGAATTCTTGAAATGCCGGAATCCTTAGGAATAGATTCAACCCAAATTTCTAATGAAACTAAAAAATTAATAGAAATTGCAAACTCAACTTTTTTTGAAAATAAAGAAAAAGAAATCCATTTAATTGATTCTGGAGAAACCGCTTGTTTGGTTTTAAGTAAGATTTTAACAAAAAAAGGAATAAAAAATTTAATTGTAATTGATGAAAGAACAACAAGACTTTTAAGTGAAAAACCTGAAAACCTAAAAAACCTCTTAACCAAAAAAATTCACACAAACATAAATATAAAAAAAGAAAACCTGAAAAGCTTTTCTGGAATAAAAATGGTGCGTTCAGCTGAACTTATGTTTATTGCATACAAAAAAGGCCTGATGGACTTAAAAGATAAAAAGACTCTCGACGCTGTTCTATATGCCTTGAAATTCAAGGGTTGTGGAATTTCAGGAAAAGAAATTGAAATTTTAAAGAGAATGAGTTAATGGATTTTTGGTAAAAGATTGTTCTGTCTTAAAAATTCATAGACTACAATTCCATATGCAATTGAAAGACTTAAACATTCTTCATTTGAAACCACTGGAACAACAAACTTTTCAACCCCTTCTCCTCTGCTAATTTTTCTTGGAATTCCTTCTCTTTCATTTCCAAAAATAATTAATGAATCTAAAGAAAAATTAACTCCAAATTTTTCAGAACCCATCTTACAACTTCTCTTACTTATTACAGTTGCATATTTATTAGCATAATCTTCAAAAATATCCAGAGGATTATTAAATCTTAATTAGATCTAATTTTTTATTCCTCTCTCTTCTCGAAACTTCTTCAATTCTTTTTAAATTTGAAGGTTCATTTAATAAATTGAAATCATCATAAACATATAATCCTCTCTAAACCAAAAGCGACACTTGTTCTAATAATACTTCCTAAATTTGCAGGATTTTCAGGTCTATAAAGTAAAATGTCCATAAAAAAACTTAATAACTTCCTTTTATATTAATTTCTATGACAAATAATAAACCAGATCCAGAAAAACAACAACATTTTTTAAAAAATAAAGAAATTTTAAAAAAAGAAATAGAAGTTGCAAAATTAAAAAAAACTGATAAAGTTCTTGAAATTGGTGCTGGAGATGGAAGGCTCACAAAATTGATAAGTAAAAAAGCAGGTTTCGTAACTGCCTTTGAAACTGATGAAAGATTCAGGGAAACATTGGAAAGTTTGAAATTGAAAAATGCAGAAGCTGTTTTTGAAAATGCTCTTAAACACCCTTGGAAAGAATATGACAAAATCGTCTCAAACATTCCTTATTCACTCTCTGAACCAGTTATTATGAAATCAATTAAAGATGGAATAAAAGAATTAACATTAATTATTGGAGAAAAATTTGCAATACTCTTAAAAGAAAAAACTTCTAAAGTAGGAGTAATTGCCCCCCTTTATTTTGAAATTAAATTTGTTCAAAAAATTGATAAAAGAGAATTTGAACCAATCCCAAGAGTAAATTCATTTTTAATTCATTTAAAGAGAAAAAAACCAACTGAACTTGAACTTGTTCTTCAAGCAATACTCGAAAAAGAATCCAAAACAAAAAATGCAATAATTAAAACTTTTCAAAATTACGGAAAAACAAAAAATCAAGCTAGAAAAATTATTGAAGAAATGGGTCTTAACGTTGAAAGCCTAAACAAGAAAACAAAAACCCTCTCAGCAAAGTTTATTGAAAAGTTAAAGGATGAATTGGATAAATTTTATTAAAATGGGCCTGGAGGGAATCGAACCCCCTTCTTCGGCTCTGGAGGCCGACATAATACCAGTATACCACAGACCCAATAAACATTAAGAGAATTTAGTGTTTTTAATGATTTTGCTTGAAAGTTTTACTATTTTAAAGAAGAATTACCATAAAAATTATCTTTGTCATCCTCCCCAGATAAATAGGGTAAAATTTTATCCCTTATTTTTGAAACTTCTCCTGCAATAATTTTGTTTCTGGAATTAAATTCAAATATTAATGGTCCATACCATTTCTCAGAATAAAGATTCTCAGAATAAAGAACATTGTCACAAGTTTCTACAGCTTTCTCTGACCACTCAATTAACCTTTCCAAATCCTTCTTAAGGGAAGGTTTTTCTTCAAGAAATTCATAGCAAAAATTTTTTACTTCAAGATATGAATCTTTAATTTTTACTATTTTTTCTACTTCTTCTGAAATATTATCCATAAAATAGGACCCCAAAAAGACTTTTTAAGAATTATTATCCTTCAAACCTTATTCATCATCATGAACTTTAACAACATCAGTCACATAATCTTTACTTTGTAACTTTACAACTCTTACTCCCTGAGCAGCCCTTCCCATAACTCGAATATTTTTAAGACTCATTCTAATTACTTGCCCCATTGCTGTTGTGATGATTATGGAGTCATCATCATTAACTGAAATTGTATTCACAACTTCTCCAGTCTTTTCTGAAACTTTTAAATTAATTACTCCTTTTCCAGCCCTTGCAGTTTTTCGGTAATCTTCAACCGCTGTTCTCTTTCCATAACCATTTTTTGTAATTGTAAAAATTGCAACTGTGCTTAAAACTTCTAACGAAACAACGCTATCCTTTTCAGATAATTTTATTCCAGTAACCCCATAACTTGCACGGCCCATAGAACGAACATCTTTAGAATTAAATCTTATTGCTTTTCCATCTTTAGTTGCAAGACTTATTTCTTGACCTTCTTTTACAATTTCAACTCCAATTAAGTCGTCACTGTTATCAAGAGGAAGATTAATTGCTTTTACTCCTGAAGCTCTTGGTTTTGAAAAATAATTAAGAGATATTTTTTTGACCATTCCTTTTTTAGTTGCCATAATTAAAGAATCTTCAAATGTTGAAACTGAAATAACATTTGTTACTTTTTCTTCTTTAATCCCAAGTAAATTTATCAAAGCTTTACCTTTTCCATACCTTTCAGATTCAGGGATGTCATATGCTTTAAGCCACAAAACTCTTCCACGAGACGTGAAAAACATTAAGTAATCATGAGTTGAACAAGTAAGAATTTGTTTTGTAAAGTCTCCCGTAGTAAAGTTGTTTCCAATAACTCCTTTTCCACCTCTTTTTTGTTCTTTATAAGTTTGAACATCCATTCTTTTAGTGTACCCTTTGTCAGTAATTGTTACAACAACTTCCTTTTCTTGAACTAAATCTTTTTCGGAAATCTCAGAAAATCCTCTCTTAAAAATTTGCGTTCTACGTGGGTCCCCATATTTTTCTTTAAGTTCAATTACTTCATTTTTAATTACCTTCAGAACTTCTTTCATATCTCCCAAAATCTTTTCATATCCCTTAATTTTCTTTTCTAATTCCTTAAACTCACTTTGAAGTTTATCATTTTCAAGTTTTGTTAATTGTCTTAAACGAGTTTCAAGAATAGCTTTAACCTGGTTTTCAGTAAATTTGAATTTTGCTTTAAGTTCCATTGCTGGTTCCTTTCCAAATCTAATTATTTTTATTATTGCATCAATATTTTCAAGAGCTTTAAGAAGTCCTTCAACAATCTCTTGTCTCGCTTTTGCTTTTTTAAGTTCATAATCTGTTCTTCTTGTAACAATTGTTTTTCTATATTCAACATAATTTTCTAAAACATCTCTTAATCCCAAAACTCTTGGTTTTCCTTTTACTAAAGCTAAGAAATTAACATTAAATGAATCTTGAAGTCTCGTATATTTGTAAAGAGCATTTGTAACAAATTTAGAATTAACTCCTTTTTTTAATTCCATAACAATTCTAATTTTTCCTTTGTTTGATTCGTCCCTTAATTCTGAAATATCTTTTATTTTTTTATCTCTAACCAAATTTGCAATTTGAGTAATTAAAGTTGATTTGTTAACCATATATGGAATTTCAGTTATAACAATTGAATCTTTCTTTTTTGTTTCTTCTAAATTTGTTTTCCCTCGGATTACTACCTTTCCTCTTCCAGTTTCGTAAAGTTCTTGCATATTTCCTTGGATAAGTCCTCCAGTGGGAAAGTCTGGTCCCGGAATAATTTCTAACAATTCTTTTAATGTGATTTTAGGGTTATTTAAATAAGCAACAATAGAATCACAAACTTCTCTTAAGTTATGTGGAGGAATGTTTGTTGCCATCCCTACTGCAATTCCAGTTGCACCATTAAGCATTAAAGCAGGAAGTTTACCTGGAAGTAAAGCCGGCTCTTTCATTGAATTGTCAAAGTTAGGAGCAAATTCAACAGTATCTTTTTCTAAATCTTCAAGAAGTTCTTCAGCAAGTTTTTCCATCTTTGCTTCAGTATACCTATAAGCCGCTGGAGGGTCTCCATCTATTGAACCAAAATTACCCTGTCCATACACAAGAGGGTAACGAAGTGAAAAGTCTTGAGCCATTCTTACCATGGCGTCATAAACCGCAGTATCTCCATGAGGGTGATACTTACCGATTACATCCCCCACAATCCTTGCCGATTTTTTAGTTTGAGTGTTATGCTTTAAACCCATTTGTTGCATAGAATAAAGAATTCTTCTCTGAACTGGTTTCATTCCGTCTTCAATTGAAGGAATAGCACGAGAAACAATTACACTCATAGCATAATCCAAGTATGACTTTTTCATTTCACTTGAAACTTCTGCATTAAAAACTCCTTTCTCATCTTTAGAAGGTTCAAGAGCTTTATTGAAAGATTCTTCAACTTGAACTTCTTCCGGATCATTCTCTACTTGAGTCTTAGATATTTTTTTTTCTTCTTTTGTCATTTTTTATTTGCTCCTTGACAGGAAAATATTAAGAACTCCTGCTTTAATTGTTTTCAAAACTTCAAAACCATTTTCATTTAAAATATTCTTCATTTGATCTTGAGAAAATTGTTCTGAAACAAATTTATCTTTAACTTCAACATATCCAGTTTCTTTATTGAGCGTATATTTTCCAGAATAATACTTTTCATAGTAATTTACCCTATCTTTTAATGCATCTTCATTATAAACACTACAAAAAAATAATCCTTTCTTTTTTAAAACTCTTTTAATTTCGGAATAAATTTTATTTCTAGTCTTTCCAAAGTTAGAAGGAGTTCCTCCTAAACAGGTAACGATACCAAATTCTCCATCAGAAAATTCTAAATTTTCAGCATCCATCAATAAAACTTTAACCTTTTTATTATTTTCATTTAACTTGACACTTTCTTTAACTGCTTCTTCATCATTATCAATTCCTATAATCTCTTTAACCTTTGGTGAAAGAACTTCAAGAACTCTTCCAAAACCACTACCGATATCTAAAACTTTTTCATCTTCTGATAAATTTTCAATCAAAAATTTCTTCTCGCTATCTAGACCCTCTTTATAACCTCCAACAGGTTTCCTTGCCATTTCTTCCCAAATTTCTAAACTGCTACTTTTCATTCTTCATCCCCCACAATTTCTTCATCTTCTTCATTTTCATCCTCTTCAAATTCTACTCCTTCAGAGTCTTCATCAAATGTAACTATAAGCTCACTCTCTTCATCCATTGAAAGAGAAACACTTCCTTCTTTTTTTTCTCTAAGTTCTTCAAGTGAAGAAATCCAATAATTTATTTCGTCCTCACTTAAAAAAACTTCAGTAACTTCTATGTCCACATCTTCATTTTCTTCATTTGGAATTTCAATTTTTACTTCTTCATATTCTTCTGTCATTTTAAGCTACTTCTTCTCCCTTCCAGTTTTTTATTTATAAAAAATTGCGGGAACTTCATGCTACTTCCTCTCCCTTACTATCTAAATATTTCATAAATTCTTCCTCATCAAGTTCTTCTTCTTTCGGTGTTCTTCCTTTCCATTTACAACTTGTACATTTCCATACTCCAACTTCCCCAATAGAAACTTCAACATCTTTTCCACATTTTGGACATTTTCTAATTTTGAAAAGTTTTCCTTTCTTTTTTGTTTTTGGAGGTTCCACTCCCTTTAATATCCAGTCTGGTGTTTGTATTTTTGATTTTTTTGCCATTTTTTAAATATCTAAATCAGCTTCATGTGCATTTTCAGCAATAAAGTCCTTTCTCCCTTGTACATCGTCTCCCATAAGCATTGAAAAAACTTGATCTGCTTCAACAGCATCTTCAATAAAAACTTTTTTAATTTTTCTAGTTTTAGGATTCATTGTTGTATCCCAAAGCTGGTCACTACTCATTTCTCCTAAACCTTTAAAACGGGTAATGTTTGGGTTTTCAATTCCAGCAGTTTCTTTTTTTAATTCTTCTTCGCTGTAAACATAATAATCTTTTTTCTTTCTTATTCTGAAAAGTGGAGGCATCGCAATATAGATGTGACCATTTTCAATCAGACTTGGCATAAACCTAAAAAAGAAAGTTAAAAGTAAAGTTTTTATGTGCTCACCATCAACATCTGCATCTGTCATGATAATAACTCTCTTATATCTTAAACGATTCAAATCAAATTCTTCACCAATTCCAGTTCCAATTGCAGTAATCATGTTTGTAATTTCCTCACTTGACAAAACTCTTGAAGTGTTTGCTTTTTCAACATTTAAAATTTTACCCTTAAGTCCTAAAATTGCTTGGTTTTCTTTATTTCTTGCATTCTTTGCACTTCCACCTGCCGACTCTCCTTCAACCAAATAAAGTTCTGAATCTTCAGATTTTTTACTTGAACAGTCCGCCAACTTTCCTGGAAGTCCTCCAAGACTAAATGCATTTTTACGTCTAACCAGATCTTTTGCTTTTTTAGCTGCAAGCCTTGCCTTTGCTGAATCAAGAATTTTTTGAGCAATAACTTTAGCAACACTAGGATTCTCTTCAAGAAATTCAGAAAGAGAAAGAGTCACAGCAGAATCAACATACCCCTTAACTTCAGAATTTCCAAGTTTACTTTTTGTCTGTCCTTCAAATTGAGGCTCAGGAATTTTTACACTAATAATTGCAGTTAATCCTTCACGAACATCATCTCCAGTTAAGGTATCTCCATTTTTCAATAAATTTTTCTTTTTTACATAATCATTTATAACTCTTGTAAGAGCAGTTTTTAATCCTGAAATATGAGTTCCGCCCTCAATAGTATTAATAGTGTTTACAAATCCAAAAATATTTTCCTGATAACCCGAAGTATATTGAATTCCAATTTCTAAAGACATGTTATCTACTTCTTTTTTAAAATAAATCGGTTTAGTATGGAGAACATCTTTACTTTTGTTTACCCATTTGACAAATTCCATAACTCCTCCTTCTGCATGAAATTCTTCTTTTTTACCTTTTATCTCATCTTCCAAAGAAATTTTTAAACCTGCATTCAAAAATGCAACTTCCCTAAACCTTGTTTCTAAAATTTTATAATCAAAAATAAGAGTTGAAAAAATCTGGGGGTCTGGAAAAAATTTCACATATGTTCCTGATTCTTTTTCAGCACATTTCCCTACAACTTTTAATTTTGTTTGAGTAATTCCTCTTGAATATTCTTGTTCGTAAATTTTTCCATCTCTTTTAATTCTAATAATTAATTTTTCTGAGAGAGCATTAACACAACTAACTCCAACACCATGAAGCCCTCCAGAAACTTTATAAGAATCTTTGTCAAACTTTCCCCCTGCATGGAGTTTAGTTAAAGCAACTTCTACCGCTGGAACTTTATAAGTTGAATTTATTTCAACTGGAATTCCCCGCCCATCATCCTCTACTGAACAAGAACCATCTTTATTCATCATAACAGTTATATTTGTACAATATCCTGCTAAAGCTTCATCAACTGAATTGTCAAGAAGTTCGTACACCAAATGATGTAACCCTTGTTTATCTGTTCCACCAATATACATAGCAGGTCTTTTTCTAACTCCTTCAAGACCTTCTAGAACTTTTATATTTTCTGCTCCGTATTTTTTTTGATCTGCACTCTCAGCCATTTTTTGATTATTTTTGTTTTATTTTTTGTACAAAAACAGGAAAATTTGACACCTTTTTTCCTTTATTTTGGACCAAATTTTTAAGTAGATTTTTCTACTTTTTTACACCCTAAAAAAGGAGGTTTAGTTTATAAATCTTTATGTCAAAAAAGAGGCTTTATCGACGGAAGAGACATCAATAAGGTCAATACAGGCCCTAAAGTTTTAAAAAGACTTTAGACTCTAAAATTTCATGAAAAAACAAGAAAAAATACTCTCAATTTTGTTGTTAATTTTAGTTGTAACTTTTTTAATTTTAAGTATTTCTAATTTAAATTTAACCGGAAACGCTGTTTTAGAAAAATATGCTTATACTAAAGCAATTTGTAACAATTCTGGTTATTGTGAAGATTTTTTAATTGAATGCAATGGACAAAATTTAGATAAATTGACTCCAACAGGTTTTGCAATAGAATCAAACAACCAAGAAAACTTAAATGAAATTTTATGTGATTAAAAATTTTCTACAAAATTAACCAAAATTCTATATTTTATTTTTTCTTCATCACAACTGTAAACCTGTTCTATTTCTGTTTTAAGTTCATAATAAAAAAACGAATTGGAGAGAATGTTTTTATTTAATTTCTTAACATAAGCTTCATCATTAGACTCGTAAACTAATTTATTAATAAAACCTCTTCTTGTATTTCCAACAAAAGTTTTATGATTTCTCGCAAAATCCTCTAATTTTTTAAGGTCCCTTTCAAGATTGTTTTCGTCCCCCATAAAAATTAAACCTCTTTTTACTTTATAAAAATTATTACTTCCCAAAACCTATTTCTTTTTCTTTTTAACCTTAATCTTATTTTTTGGATTAAATTTTAAGTTTGTTGGAAGCCATCTAACTTTACGTCTTCCCATTAACATATTTTTACGACATTTGGATGAACAAAGATAATTAACTTTCCCATCCTTCATAACTAAAGTCAATCCTCTTGGAGCCTCATAATTCTTTTCACAATAAACACATTTAGACATTGTTAATTATAATTCCCCTTTGTAATATTTGATTTTATTCTTCTTGCTTCAATTTCAGTTTCTCTAAGCATCAAAGTGTCTCCCACTCTTACTGCTCCCCTAACATTTCTTCTCATACTTCGACCTTTATCACGTCCTTCCTCAACCAAAACTTTAACTTGGGTAATTTCTCCTCTAAAACCAGTTCTACCAAGAAGTTCTTTAACTGTTGCTGGTACAGCCTCACCTACAATTTTCTCGCTTCCCTTAGAAGCCTCAGATTTTCCCTGTTTTTGATTTTGGTTTTGATTTTTTGCCATTTCTCATCCTCTAAATTAAAAATTAATTTATTTTATAGAAGCAATATCTTTCCCTGCATCGCCTGCATCTATAATCGCAATAGAAGAGGCTGAAACCGGAAGACCCACCGCAATTCCAAGTTTTTGTTTGCTATCTACTTCAAGATAAGGAATTTTCTTTTCCTTGCATAAAAGAGGTAAATGTGCCACAATTTCCTTAGGTTCTACATCTGTTGCATAAACAATAAGTTTAGCAGTTCCTCTTTCAATTGATTTGGTTACTTCGTTAGTCCCTTTTTCAATCTTTCCAGTTCGCTTAGCTTTTTCAACAGTTTGATATCCATCCATTTTAGTTTTGTCGTCGTATTTAATTAATCGAAAGAATTTAACTCTTCATTTGAACCTGAAAAGTGTTCATCCGATTATTATTAAGACAAATTTTAGTTTATAAAGTTTTCTTAAAGGAAAAGATGAAGGACCTTCCTTCAATTAAAATTATAAATAATGTTTATCAGTTAATAGTATGAAAAAAAAGAAAAAAAATATTTTAACCTTCTCTATCTTTATTGGATTATTAATTTTCTGGATTTTCATCTTTCTTTATATTAATCCTCAATCGATAGTGGCTAGATTAGGTGCAACTAGTGGTTACACTATTTTATTTCTTTTAGGAGTAATTGGGGGAGCCTCAACTTTTACAGCCCCTTCCTATTTTATTGCACTAACAACTCTTTCAGTTGGAGGACTTAATCCATTTCTTTTAGGGCTCGCAGGAGGTTTAGGAATTACTATTGGGGACACTGTAATATTTTTTATAGGACTTTCAGCCGGAAGAAAAGCTCCAGAAAAATTTAAAAATAGATTGGAAAAGATGGAAAAAAGAATTGAAAAGAAACCAAAATGGTTGATTAATTTACTTGTCTATTCTTACATTGGGTTTACTCCTCTTCCAAATGAAATTATAACAATCTCCATGGGATTATTAAGACACAAAAAAAGAACAATCTTAACTTTACTTCTTTTAGGAAACATAACTAGTGGAATTTTGGGTGCACTACTTGTTCACTACGGAATAAACTTTTTTAATTTTTCCAACTAACTTCAACTTCATCAGTTCTCTGCCTTGGTTTTATATCTAAATTTTGAGCTTTTTTTCCAGAAAACCCTATTCCTGATTTAAACATTATTTCTCCTAAATATGCAATCATTGCCCCATTATCAACTAAAAGACTTCTTTCAGGACAGAAAAATTTTGCTTTTCTCTCTTCACACATTTTTTTTGACATTCTTTGAAGACGAGAATTGCATGCAACCCCCCCTCCTAAAACTAATTCTTTTTTTCCCAAATGAGCCAATGCTCTTTCAGCAGTTTCTAAAAGCATGGAGAAAACTGTTTCTTGTAGGGAAAAACTTAAGTCTTCAAGTGAATATTCTTTTCTTTCTAATTTTTGTTTTAAATTAGTTAATATTCCTGAAAAAGAAACATCCATTCCTTTAACAGAATAAGGAAGTTCAACATAATTTTTCCCCTTTAATGCAATTTTTTCTATCTTTGGACCTCCAGGAAATCCAAGTCCCGCATAACGAGCAAAAGTATCTATAAAATTTCCAACTCCGAGGTCAAGAGTCTCTCCAAAAACCCGATACTTAGCTCCAGCATAACTTATAACTTGGGTATTAGCTCCTGAGCAATATAACAAAACAGGATTTTTCGCACCAGCTATCTTATTCCCCTTACTCCGCAACTCAGGGTATGCCGAGCGACAATTTCCAATTTCTAAGTGAGCAACACAATGGTTAACTGGAACAAGAGGTTTATTCAAACGCTTAGACAAAGTTTTTGCAAATTTCATTCCTTCAAGTAAACAAGGAGGAAGTCCTGGACCTTGGCTAAAACTAATTGCATCAATTTTTTCTTCACTAATTTTAGCTTCATTTAAAGCTTCAAAATAAATTTTATTTGAAACTTCTCGGTGATGTTTAGCTGAATCCATTGGAATAATTCCTCCAGATTTAGTAGTATACATATCTCTTTTGTTTGAAATTATTTTTCCATTCCTCACAATTCCAATTCCAAAAGTGTGAGCAGTTGACTCAATTCCTAAAACAATTGTCATTAAGAATAAAACAATTAAGAATTTTTAAAACTAACCCAATAAAAAAAACAAAAAGAACAAAAAAAGAGGACAAAAAATAAAAAAATAAAAGGTAAACTCCCTATAGAAATCACCTCAGTTTACCCAGAAACTTATTATAAAATATTAAAAAAGAGTTATCTTTTTTTCTTTTTAACTACTTTTTTCTTAACTGCCTTTTTCTTAACTGGTTTCTTAGCGGCTTTTTTCTTTTTCTTACCCCCTCTAGCCATCTTAGCTTCACAAACATTTCCCTTTCCATCTACATAGTAAAGATGCCCAGGCATTCTTTTAATAGCATTTTTTAAAATTACTTTTCCCATTTCAACACCTCCTTTTTATTGATTATAATTCCTCTTAAAGGAACATTTTCAATGAAATAAAACAAAACTCCTATTTAAATCTTTCTTTTGCTCGACGGGAATTCTAAGAAATCATAACTTTTGTTAAATGGAATTTCAATTAACTTAACAAACTTTTCCGACGGTGAAAACCCAAAATTGAAAGGATTAATCACTCTTGAATAAATAACTTTATTTTTTGAATTCAACCAAATTGCAAGAAAAGGAAAAAATACAAAAAAAGAATGAATCTTAAAAGAAACTGGTTTTCTAAATTCGAAAATTAAAGCCTTAGCTTTGCTCCGACGCTGAAACATCAACCCTATTCCTTCATACCACCAAGGAACTTTAAAAACTTCAACGTTTCTTTTTTTGCCGTTCAAGGTTAAACCAATCAATTTTTTTTTCATTTTTAACACAATAGTTATACGCACGATAACATTCCTCAACATTTTTTTCACAAACGATGTCATGATTTTTAAAACCGCCACCAAAACTCTCGGGAATATGCATAAGTTCATGAATCATAACTTTAACTTTCTCATCTTGACTCATCTTGTTAAACTTCTCTCCTAAAAATTCCAAAGCATAAAAAGCAGGAACACCCATTGCTTGTTGCATAAGTTTTCCAAGGGCATGGCATCTTGCAATAGTACGCTTCGTTGAAGAACCATAACTTCTAAAACATTTTACTCTTTCAATTTTTACATGTGGAAAAATTCTTGTAGCAATATCTTCAGCTAAAAGTTGTAAACTGGGAGAAAATTCGTATTTCATCAAAAGAAAATGGAATTTAACTTTAAATAATTAATCTAGGAAAAACTTTTTTAAATTGGAAACCCCTAGTAAAAGGAATGGATAAAAAAGAAGAATCTGAAAAGTGTAATTTTTCTCCTTCTGAAAAAATAATAAACAAATTGGAAAAAGCTCTTCTAAATAGGGTAGATTCAAAAGACAGAAACCACATTGCAGTCCAAATGGAAGTAATGGAAGAATGTAAAACTCTAAATTGAGAAGAAAAATATAAAGTTCTGTCTTACTTTATTCAAAAATATATTACTCTCTTTGAAGAGAATTATCATGCAAAAGAATATGATGAAAATATTTTGAACCTAACCCCTGATAAAAAGGGGGGAAAAGATTATTGTTAACCTAATTTTAAATTTCAACAAGTTTGACTTTTGAATTAAATCCTGAGATAATTTTGGCATCTAGACTTAATTCTTTTTTTAAAATTTTTTCAATTTTTTCGTTTGCCTTTCCCTCAATAGGCTTTTCTTTAACCCAGATTTCAAACTCTCTCTCAGAAATTTTAATTAACTTTTCTTGTGATGAATTAGAATGAACCTTTAATTTTATTTTCATTTTACTTTTCCTTGTCTTTTCAAAATGTTATATGCTTCAAGTTCATAAGCTTCTATACTTCTTCCACTAGGAAAAAGCCCTCTTCCTGAAATTATTGTTTTTTCTAATTCGGAAAACTCTTTTCCAAAGTCAATTTTTCCATTTTTATTATAATCAAAATAATTTATAACTTTCTCTATTTTTGGTTGAATTACATTTTTTTGGTAAAAGGCATAATCAAGAATCATCTCTTTTTTTGGAGGAAAAAAAAGTAAAAGAAAAGCTCCTGTTAAAATTTTAGTAAAAGTATAATCTATTGAAGTTCTCCAAAAAACATCCCAAAAACCTTCCTCTCTTCTTAGACCTTCTAATTCTTCATTTGTTTCTTCATAAAATTTTTTACTACTAAAATCTTTAATCATTTTTTTTATCTAGTCATAATTTCTAGTGCATCTCTTGGTTTAAGTTTATAGTCTTTACTCAAGATCATTTTTGTCTTTGCATTGACAGCCTTAATAAAATTCTTTCCAAAGTCAGTATGTAAAAAATATGCAAAGTCAAGTGCTGTTGAACCTGGAGGAAGTAAAAAACAATCAGGTAAGAGATTTCCCTTGCTGTCCCCTAGTTTTGTTGCTCCCGCAGGAAAAATGGGCAAATATTTTAATAAATTAAAAACTGCCAAATTAAGAATTTCCTGAACTCCTGTTCCACTTTCAAAATCTTTTAAAACACTTTCTTTAATTTTGAGAAGAGCTTCTTTTTGTTTTTCATTTAAATCTTTTACTATTTCAAAATCCCTCTCTCCAGGAATGTAATCAATTAAACCTACTTTTGAAGCTTGACGAAGAGCAAGTTCTGAATCAGCCGAACAAGGAATAATTATTAATTCTGGAAATTCCTTCTTTAATTTTTCATAATTTTCCTTTCCTTCTGAAATATCTACCTTATTTGCTGCAATAATCATTGGTTTTGAAATTTTTCTAAGTTCATTTGCAAAATTTTTAAGTTCTTCATTAGTCCATTGACTTGATTTATTTGGAAAATTAAATTTTAGTAAAACTTCTTTTACTTGTTCCTCGTTTACTTTAAGTCCAGAAAATTGTTTTGTGACTGCTTCACTTAATTTTCTTCCTTCTATATCTACCTTACGAGAAAAAGTTGGCCAAATTTTCATTAAAATATTAAAATACCATTTGTTTAGTTCTTCTTCCAAAAACATAACATCATCTGCAGGATTGTGCCCAGTTGTTGGTTTCCCTTCAATATTTGTTGTCCCTGAAATGTCAACTATATGAATAAAACAATCTGCCTGACGCAAATCATCTAAAAATTGATTTCCCAATCCTTTCCCCTCACTTGCTCCAGGAACTAGTCCAGCTACATCCATTAAATCAATTGGAACAAACCTGTTTCCCCTTAAACAAAAACCATGATTAGGGTTACACTTAACATTAAACTCTTTTTCAATACAATCTACTTTAACGTAACCTACTCCATGATTAGCTTTTATAGTAGTAAATGGGTAACTTGCAATTTCAACTTCCGCAAGAGTCGCGGCTTTAAAGAAAGTACTTTTTCCAACTGAAGGCTTTCCAACTAAACCAATTAACATAAATAAAAAGAAATTAAGAAGTTTATATTTCTTGTTATAAAAGAAAGTTTATTATAAATTTTAAAAATTCAAAAATTTTTATTCGAGGTCATCTGGTAATTTTGGAATTTCGGTTGGAATCTCCTTCCTTATTTTTTGTTCTTTCTTCTTAACCTGTACTTTTTTATTAAATTCGTACCTTGCCCTCAATCTCTTTTCATTGTAATACCTATAAATTAAGTAAGCAGCAAGCAAAATTATAAAAATTAATAAGAACCATGAAAAAGTAGAAATTCTTTCAACAATAAAAGTGTCATAACTAGAAGCGCTTACATTTTTATAACTAACTTGGGCATAAAAGATATAATTTCCAATAGAAATATTATTAGGTAAATCTAAGAAAAAAGTATTACTATAATATTGCTCAATTGCAAAATCTTCTTTTTTAATGGTATAAATATTTTTATTAAAACCTATTGCTTTATACTCTAAATGAACATCAAAATTTCTCAAATCCCCCTTATTAATTAAACTAATGTTAGCCCTCACTCTTCCTCCTGGAGGAATATACTTTTTTAAGACTTCAGTTCGAATGTCAAAAAGAGCATCTGTTTCTTTGACTTGCAAAACTACCTCTGCACTCTTTTTTACTTGAGGTGAATTAAAATATATTTTTCCAACATAAACATCAGCTGCACGTGAGTTCGAAACATAAACGTCGAGCCTTAAATTTTTTGATTCTCCAGGCTCTAAACTAAATTGTAAATCAGCTGGAAAAATAAAATTTTCAACTCCTTCAACTGAAAGAGTAAGTGTTAAAGAGTTTGACCCATTATTTGTTACATTTACCAATTTTTGGTAATAGGTTCCTTTATCCATCTGTAATTGAATAAAACTTGGGTCTATTTTAAAATCATATCCGGGGGTTGAAGTAACTGTTTCATTTGTGGGAGTAGTAGTTCCACCACCTCCGCCTCCACCTCCTCCAGAAGAGGTAGTACAATCAGCTGGACAAGTTGTTGACGTTTCTCCAGATTCACAAATTCCGTTCCCACAAACTGTAGACGCAGGAGTTTCTCTTAACCAATAAGCCCCACTAAGAGCAGTAACTTGAAATTTATAGATTCCTCCTGAATAACTTATTTCACTACATTCAGAGCTACAAAGAACCCCATTATGATAAATTTGTGGAGTAGTATAACTTATCCCATATAAAGAAATGTTTGAAGAAACATTTATCCCGGGTAAATTAAGGTTGTATACATTAATTAAATTGTCAGAAATATTAAGGTCAATGTCAAAGTTAACAATTAAATCGGACTCTGCCATTGTAACTAAATCTAAATTAGAATTGAATTTAATCTTGCCATAAGTTGAATTTTCCAGAATTACATTAGACATATTTCTAAGTGTACTTTCATTTAAACCTATAAAAGTCGAAGTTGTCCCATCATAAGTATCCCTTATAACTTGAAAAGCGGTAACACTAACGTTAGAAGGAGAACTTTGTTCAGTTGCTAAACCAGTAAAACTAGCTGCAAGAATAAAACTTAAATTTATTAAAATGATAAAAAAAATTAAAAAATTATTAAAACTCTTTTTTTTCCAAGTCCTATCTAAACCTCCCATAAATTATCTTGTCAAAAATACTTTTTAATTCTTTTCTGAACTCTATTTTCCAGATTTTTTCTTCTTACGCTTGTATACTCTCCAAAGAAGTATTCCCAGCGCAATTATTCCTAAAATTATGTAAAGAAGGCTATAATCAGTTCCATGTTTTATACACTGAACTCTAACTCTTAATGGAGCTGAAACTGACATTGCGGTAGTTGAACCTCCACTTCCTCCTGACGCTACAGATGCTTCACTAACTTCCATAACTTGAACTTCACCCTCATAAACTTTCAGAGGTTCAGAACAATCCTGCTTACACAAAAATTGGTCAAAAAGTAGACAGTCCTTCTTGTAAACCTTAGGAGTCTGAAAACAAAAGTGAACAGGAAGTGAAGAATTACTATAAGTATACTTTGGAACACTATCCACAACATTTTCTTGAGACTCAACTATTGGTTGAAGTGAATCTGAAAGTTGAACTTTTACATAAGAGTCCGTTGGCCAAGGATTATAAATTCCATAAGTTAAACAAACCTTTGAATTTTCAGGAAGTAGAGCAGTTTCTTGATTCCACCTAACTCCAACTCCTGCTGAAACAATTGAAAATAAGTAGATACTAAAAAGAAATATAAATATTAAATTAACAAACACCTTTTTCATTTTTACTTTATTATTCAACTAAACAAAACCTCTTTTTAATCATTTTCATTTTAACAAGAAAGTCCTGAAACTACCCCCTTAAAATAAACTGTATTGTTATAATCTCCACTTGGCTGAGCTGCTGGAATGTCAAGCCAGAATCTCCAATAACTTGAATTTCCAGGAGCAGTTACATTTTGTGCCTTAACATAACTAGTGGTAAAAGAAGTCTCACTTCCCAACGCGGGAATAGTGCTTGTTGTTGAATTGTCAGCGGAATAAGTTTCATTTCCAACTCCAATTACATCAAGTGCAGGACTAGTCAAACCCGAACTAGCTTTTGTACAAAAATCAATATTAGTATTTGAATCTGTTGAAACGTCAACAGTATAAGTAGTTTCATCACTTGGTCCGTCATAATCGTGAGTAGCATTAATGTTTGTCGCAGGCAAAGTATTTACATTCCCAAATTGAATCCCATTTGACAAGTTTGCTCCAAAGGCAATTGCTAAATATTTTGCAATAGATACGTTTGAAGTAGTACTTCCTTCAGTTGCATGACCTGTTAAAACAAAACTTTGAAAAAAAAATAAAAAAAAAGATAAAGCTGCAACAAAAACCAAAATAGTATCAAAATTCTTATTAAAATTCATCTTATTCTTCATTTTAATTTCACTACTTTCAAAAGGAAATCAGTTTTTTAAACTCTTCGCTTGAAATAATTTTTATTAAATAAAAAAAATTAACAACTTACCCCAACTAAAACTCCCTTAAAGTAAACTGTATTGTTATAATTTCCACTTGCTTGAGAAGCAGGAACATCCAGCCAGAATCTCCAAAAATCATCAGTTCCTATTCCCACATTAACTGAAGATTTGGAATAGTTTGTAGTTAAAGAAGTTTGGAATAAAAGATTTGGTTCAGTTGAATTTGTTGAAGTATAATTTGAATAAGTTTCATTTCCAACTCCAATTACATCAAGTGCAGAACTAGTCAAATCAGTATCAGCCTTAATACAAAAATCCACTGCTGAATTACTATCATTTGAAACTGAAATATAAAATGTTGTTGTATTGTTTGTTCCATCATAATTGTGAGTTGCATTTATGTCCGTTGCAGGTAAAAAAACCACATTTCCAAATTGAATTCCTGCTGCCAAATTACTTCCGAAAGTGACTGCTAAATATTTTGCAACACTAACGTTAGAAATAATAGAACCTTCAATAACATTTCCAGTTAAATTTCCAATATTTTGAAAAATTAAAAAGACTAAACAAAGCATAATAATTAAAATTAGAATTATTTCTTTTCTATAATCAAAAAACTTTCCCATAAAACACTATTACAAATTAAATTTTAAATACTTATCTTTTAAAAAAATAAATTAAATATTAATTTATTAAAAAATTATAAAGGACTTTGTCCATTTCTTACTGCTTTAAAACTTAAATTATTCAAATAAGTTCCAGCTGGCTGACTTGCAGGAGCATCCAAATAAAACTTCATGTAAACAACTGAATTGTCTCCCATATTTCCTCCAATTAAAGAATAGTTTGTAGTCATAATTGATTTGTTTGCTCCAATAAGTAACGAGTCTGTTGAATTAAAAGAATAAGTCTCATTTCCAAGACCTAAAGTATCAAGACCTTCATTTATCAAATCTCCATTTGCTTTAACATATAGGTCAACTAAGGTATTTGTTGCTGAAACATTTATAATATAATAAGTTGAAGAATTTAAATTGTTTCCAACAGCATCTAAGTCATTAATTGGTAAAGCGACAACATTCCATCTTACTCCCGTAGTTAAATTGTCAGAAAGTAAAACTGAAATTGCAGCAGAATTTGCAACTGAAAAGTTTGTAGAATTATATCCCCAATTTCCACTTGTGTCATTACAATAATACTCTAAATCATGTGGACCAGGTCCAATTGTCGTAGGTAAATCCCAAAAGTATGAATCATTAAGCCTGTTCAATGTAACATTATCTAAAGAGTCAAGACTGTACTCACAAATTGAAATGTTTTCATTCTCAGTTACACTAATATTAAAGTTAACATAAATTGTGTCATAAATAATCGGTTCTGGACTAATTATTGAAACATTTGGATTAGTAATATCAATAATTGTTAAATTATTTGAGTCAATAAATTGTGTTGAGTTATACAGGTCACTCACGCTAACTGAACATTTCCATACGTCTCCGAGAGTTAAATTTCCATTTAATAAAATTGAATCCACATGAGTATCATTAGTCAAAGAAGTATGATTAATTGTAAATTGATAATCCAAATCTTTATACCATTCTACTGATGCATTTAACACTAAACTGTCGGGGTCAGTTACATCAAAAGAACAATTCAAATTTGTATCACTTT
>JAACWA010000023.1 GCA_009992175.1 archaeon | reverse complement strand
TGGGGGTAACGCTGCTCAACCAGTTAGTATGAAAGTTTTAGAAGACACTTCACTTTACCCTGCATTGGGTCCTAGTGATGCAAAACACACCGTAATTGAATTTGCAGACTTTCAATGTCCTTGGTGTGCTGTTGCTTCTGGACTCCCTCAATTTGCAAAAGATGCAGCTCCAAGTAACCCTCAAATTGCTTCAGTTCTAGATTCAGCAGGAAAAGTTGAAGAATTAGCAAAACAAGGGAAAGTAAGATTTATTTACGTTTCAATGAGTTTCTTAGATGACAGATCTTCAACAAAAGAATCAGATTGGACAGTTGAAGCTGGACTTTGTGCTAATGACCAAGGAAAATTCTGGGAAATGCATGACTTGATTTTCACTGCACATGATGGACAAGAGAACAATGGGAAATATTCAAAAGACAACTTAAAAACAATGGCTAGCGGAATAAGTGGATTAGATACTGCTAAATTTAATAGTTGCCTTGATGACGGAGATCATTCTTCAGATGTGTCAAAGATTGCAAGTGTTGCAAGTCAATTTGCAAGTGGAACACCTACAATTTACGTTGATGGAAATAAAGTTTCCCCTGTTTGGTCAGAAATTTCAAACTTGTTAAACTAAGATTTCATTTTTTTTATTTTTTTA
The DNA here is from genome assembly GCA_009992175.1 of archaeon. Classification (GTDB taxonomy): domain Archaea; phylum Nanobdellota; class Nanobdellia; order Pacearchaeales; family GW2011-AR1; genus GW2011-AR1. The sequence goes on along the minus strand of JAACWA010000023.1, from coordinate 10,702 downwards.
TTAAAATTCTATAAATTAGAATACGAAACTACTCAATGGAAATTAAAGAAAAAATTTTAACTTGGTATAATATTATGAAGAAAGGAAAATACCTTTTCTTAACATTAGTCTTAACTATTGTTTTTTATTTAATTAATATCTTTTTTTCAAATTTTAAATATTTGAAAATAGTTTTTAATGATGCAGGAATGGTTAAATTGTTAGAAGCACTGATTTTTGATTCCCTGAATTATTATTCTTTTTTCACTTACCCCTTTTTTATTGGATTAATAATAATTAGTCTTCTTTTTGGAACCTTAATTAGTTTAATAACTTACAAAACAAAAATGCTCAAAGATGTTTCGGGAAGAAGAGGTTTTTTAATTTCAGCTGGAATCTTTTTGGGAATCATTGCTCCAGGATGTTCAGCTTGTGGAATTGGATTCTTGTCAACAATTGGTATCGGAGCTTCAGCAATTTTATTTTTACCTTGGAAAGGATTAGAATTAATAATTATTTCAATAATAACCCTCTTCTTTGCAAATTACAAAATTCTAGGGGACATAAAAAAGGGAATTGTTTGTGAAATTTCACAAATTAAGAAAGAATGAATTTTCCCAAAAATATTTAAATAAATTTTACTTGTAAAAAACAAGTAAAATGGATCCAACCTTATTTGCTGGAATTCTTGGGGGTATAGGGGGTTTAACTAGAGGAGTTGTAGGACTACTTAAAGCACTCTCAGTTCGAAGAAAAATTCTTTGGGAATATTATGCAATAACTGTTGTTGTAGCAATTATAATTGGTGCCTTTATTGGAGTAATTTTTGACTTTGACCCAAGGCTTTCCCTTCTTGCAGGATATGCCGGAACTGATATTTTAGAAGGAATTTACAAAAGTTTTAATGTTAGCAAAATTTACGTAAAAAAATAAGATGTCTCAAATAACAATTTCAATTGATGAAGAAGTAAAAAAAGTTCTCTCTAAAAGAGCAGAAAAAAATTTTTTAACTTTGAAAGAACAAATTGAAGATATTTTGAGAAAAAGTGCCGTTAGAACAAAAAATGCAAAATCACAAAACCTTCCAAAATTAGATGACAACCTTATTGGAATCTTTTCTAGGGACAAAAGAGGAAGAAAAAAGAAAAAGGTTTCTAAGAAAAAATAGTCAGAAATCTATTTGCCACAAACTTCTCTAACTTCTTCAATTATTTTTATAATTCTCTTTTCATCAATTTTTGCTCTTCGTGAAAGTTCTCTTGAAGAAATGTTAAGTAAATCTTTTGCCACAATTAGATTAGCTTCATAAAACTTATTCACTTCTTCATTTTTAACGCTAGTTAAAATTGTAATTGGAAAAACACTCTTTTTGTGAATTAAATCTTGTAAACTTTCCTTATTTGGAAAACTCCAAGAAGTAACTCTTAATCCCACCCCCTTTGCATAATTTATTGCATCTCCTGAACAACGAGTATTGGTAACTAACCAAGGAGAATTAAAGTGATAACTCTCTAAATCTAAAAAACGAGCATAAGTATAAAGTGCGGGATGAAGTTTAGTAATTGTTCCATGTTCATTGTGATACTTGCATTCAATCATCCATTTTTTATCCTTCTCTGCAACAACATCTACCTCATGGATTATTCTTTTTCCTTTAAGCTTGTTTCCAACACTTGTTTTATATCCATAATATTCGAGAACTCTTGCAAAAAACTTTTCAAAAGGAAAACCAGATGGACCAAGAGCCATAATTGCCCTCTTCAAATTGTATCTCTGACTAACTCCAGGTTCAGAATTTAAATATTTCAAAAGAAATTTTAAAATTTCCTCTGTTGAAACATTTTTCTTAAACTTCTTCTTTATTTCTTTTGTCGCAGAACCAGCAAGCTTTTTACTTCCTCCAGCAGCTCGAATAGTATTATAAATCTTTTTATGGTCAAACTTTTCAAGAGCTCCGGACGATTTAATCACCTGCATAATTAAGTTAAGAATGAATTAGTTATAAATTTTTGTAAAGAATCAATCAAAAAATAATCCCAATTGAACTTCTTTATCTTTAAAATCATAAGTTACAAGCCCAAATTTATATTTTAAACCAATTTTTTGACTGTCTTCAGAATAGTGAAGTAATAAATAATTTAAATTTAAATTTGCCTTAACTCCTTTTTTATCAATAGAAAAATCATAAAAATCCGTAAAAAACATGTCTTCTAAATAACTCCTTGAAGTTTCCAATTTGGAGTCATAAATTCTAGGAACAATTCTCAATTTGTCTTCTAACTTTCTCTCAAAATCTTTTTTATTTATTCTAGAAAAGTCCGAAGTAGAAAGAATAATATTAAAATCTCCATCATAAGTTAAATTAACATCTATTTTATCAAAAACATTGTAACTAAGAAAACCTGCAAAATCTTTAGCATAGTAAAGGTTAAAATCTTTTTCTGAATCAGTATAATTTGCTTTCACAAAATAATTATTAAATTTATCTTTATTTTGTCTATTTTTAATAAATTTAAAAAATCCATACTTAAACCCAGCTCCGACAATGTTTGTTTCATTATTCACACCAAATTCATAAGAACTCACATCTTTTTCTCCTGCAACATCAATTAAAGTTTGTCCTTTTAGATTGTTATTATTTGTTGCATTTTCCAAACTAACAAAATAATTATTCTTATTAAAAATAATTCCAACTCCTCTTCCTTTGTTCTCATTAAGAAGAGTTGTTTTTGTAGAAATATCTCCAATAATTGAACTTTGACTTGTTGAAGTTTCATTTTTTATATTTTGTTTTGATTGATTGTAATAAAAGTTTACTCCATTAATATTAACTTCTCCCCCATAATAATAATTAAGGAGTCCATTCCTTGCAAAATAAAGAGAATTGTCGTCGTATTTTAACTTTGCAATTCCCTTAATATTAACTAAATCTTTAAGACCAAATGTATCTCTTGCAGCAACTTGAAAAAACTTGTTCTTCAAATTAACTTCTTTCAAATTTGATTCAACTTTAAATTGAGCTTTTGAAAAAGGAGAATTAAATAGAAACAAAAATGGGAGTGCATAAAGAAATTTACTTTTCATTTTAACCCCATTTATCTCAAAATGATAAATTTTTTAATTTCTTGAGATTTCTCTTTTCCAGAAGTCATCCTCAAAAAATATGTTCCTGAAGGTAACTCTCCCGTGTTTATTCTTTTTGTTGTTTCTCCAGATTCTCCCCTAGTAGAATAAACTTTTTTCCCAAGAACATCATAAACTTCAAAGTTCACATTCTGAGAATTAGTTAAATTATATTTTACGTTTATCATTCCATTTGTAGGATTAGGATAAATATTTTCTAACTTTGATTCTAATTTACTTTTATTTTGGGATTCTATTCCAGTAGTATTCCCCTCTAAAAGAGATGCAATTGAATCTGCATAAACTGAAGGAGAAACGTTGTTGTCATCCATTATGAATCCAAATCCCCCATATGAATCAACAAAAGACTTTTCTGATTGTGTTTCAGCGTTATTTTTATTGAAGGCAACAAAAATTGGATAAATCATGAGTTTATCATTTTCACTTTTATCTGCAAAAATTTGAGTATTAATTAACTTAGATTTCCCACCATAATCTACTTGAAATTGGAAGGGATTGTTAACCATTGTTCCTTTCAATTGGAAACCTTTACTCTTTAACTCATTTGCAACCTGAACTGTCTTTAAAGAGTCATAAGTTTGAGCACTTGCGTGGTAAATTGGTAAAGAAGCTAATCCAGTTGCTACAAGTCCCGCTAAAAAATTTTTACCTTTCATTTTAATTTGTTACACTAACCTCCAAAAAATTGTTTAAATTATCATTTTCATTGCTCTCTAAAATTTTGTTTTCTGGATCAATTATTAATTTTGGAGTAAAGTTTCCCTGCCCATTATAAGTCCAAGAAGAGTAAATCGTTCTTTCACTACTTGGAGCCATACCTAACAAGTCATATTCAAATGAAGTCCCATCTCCCTTGTCAACCTTATATTTAAAAGAATTTGTTTTGTCATCGTCGTTATGAACCACAAATTTAGCATGAACTGTATTCCCAACCTTAACACTTTTGTCATAAAGATAAATTCCATCAGCATATAAATTTGCATTTGGATTCAAAACGTTTAAGGTAAAAAATTGATCATTGTAAGCCATCCTTGAATCCCCAATAAAATAAGTGTGGTATGCTCTAAATGTAATGTCATACTTTCCAGAAACAGTGGGTTTCCAATTTAAAATTCCCTTTGTTGAATCAATATTCATTCCAGAAGGTGCTTTTTCTAAAGTATAAGAAACAAATCCTTCTCTGTAACTTGGGGAAACTTGATAAGTCCAATCCTCGTTGATATTTAATTCTGTTTTTGGAACAGAACTAATTTCTGGTTTCCAATCGATATTTTTTATAAAAATATCTTGAGTTAATATTTCAAAATTCTTTTCCTGTCCTCCAACTAAATAACCAACATTTGTATAAAACTTGTAAGTATTGTTTAAAATCCAATCCGGAACTAGGTTTGGAGGATTGGGTGAATTGTCTTCTTGTTTACAAATAAATTCACTTCCTGAAACATCAAATGTTTGACCCTTATAAGAACCAATAGCATTTCCCATACAAATTTCAAAAATATTATCTTCAACTGTGACTTTTACCCATCCATTTGGTTTTAAAGTTAATTTCATTGAAACCTCATAAGACAAAATATTTCCCCACCAACCCAACCTTTTTAAGGTTGCACTGTCAACAGTTATGGAAGAAGTTTTAGAGGGAATAAGTTCAATATTTTTTCCTGCAATATTTGAAATTTGCATAACTTGGTTTATGTATTCTCCTGGAACATAATTTACATCCAAATCTGGGCTCTTTAACTGAATTTTAACTTCCCCATTATTTTGATAATAAAAATACCACTTGTCATTTGGAATTTTATTAAGCCTAACTTGAAGATTTTTGTCTGAGTTTGTAAAAAAATTGCTTGATAAAGTAGAATAAGTGAATTTGTAAACAGTATAAACAAAAATTTCATTTGTATTAAGAGAAATAGATGCTTCACCATTTGAATTGGTAAAAATATTCTGATTAAAACTTTGGTCTGAAATTCCCTGAATAATTATTAAAGCATTGTCTATGGAGTTTCCAGAAGAATCTTTAACATTAAAGTTGACATTAACTGTAGAAAAAGCTTGTGAGGGACTTAGAGTATTTTTATATGGAAGAGAAACATATTGAACATTAGCACTTACTAAAGGAATTAATATTAAGAGAAATACCAAGAGCCTAAAAAAGAATTTCATTTTTTTTCAATTTTATCACCGCTTGAATTTAATTTATGCTTACCACTCTTTTTTCCTACTTCTCCTCTACGTCTTAATCTAAGCATAATTAATAACAGAGATAGAACAACTAGGAAGATTATAGCAACAATTCCTCCTGGGGAAGAAATTGCACCAATTACTGCACCAGTTATTACACTAAATCCTGAAGGTTCACTTGGAGAATCTTCACCAATTCCTATTGGTTCAGAAGAAGAAGGATTTCCATTATTTGAATCCGGAATTGAAACTAAAGGAGCCAAAAACAAATCTCTTCTTGAAGAACTTCCTCCACCTGAACTTCCTCCACTTGAAGAAGGGGTTGAAGGGGATAGATAATATCCTATTAAATAATTACTAAAGTGATGTAAAGTTGAATGATAATAATAATAACTAGAATCTTCACTACCTAATGTGGTAGATAATTTTGTCCATGCATTACTTTCTTCAACATAAAGACTAACATTATTTTTTAAAGACGAAGTAAGAGAACTTGTAGAAATTTTAAAATGCAAAACATAATTTCCATTATCAGTTGCACTATCATTACTTGAATTTATTTGCATAAATTCTACAGGATTGGTATTGGAGGGAAGGCTTCCAGAAAAGCTTGAAGGTCTTGAAGTTCCATATAAAGCAGAAGTCAAACTTATATTCTGAGGTAAACCTTCAATTTTTTCAAGTCTTTGTTTTATGGTAATATCTGTAAAAGTCACAGTTCCATTAGAATCAACATCAACTTGATTTCCCTCATTTGTAACATCTAAATTAACTATAAATGGCATTGTTCCCTCATTTCCATATTTATCTGTGTAAACTAAATTTAAAGCATAAGTTCCACTTTCCATAAAAGTTAAGTTTCCAAAATCAACCGAAGTATTAAAGTCTACAAACTTTTTGAATTCAGAAAAGTTACCAATTGGAAGAAGATAATTAATAATCTCATCTGGATCAATATATTTTATTTTTTCGTTAATAATTTCTTGAGCATTTGTTAAGTCAGCATTGTTTAATGTTTTATAACCCTCATCAGAATAAAATTCAAAATTGTTTCCACTCTTAATTGCATAAGCACTTAAATTATAGGGTGTGCTAAGATTATAAATATCTATTACTTGATTCAAAAGAGAAGGATTACTATTTACATCATTAACATCAAAATTCAAATTGTTAAAAATCAAAACAGAGCCCACAACAGTACCTGCACTTGAACCTCCATCAATAAAAAGACTGTTATAAACAGGATAACTTTCCCCCTTATTAAAATTCAGATTAAAACTAATCCCTCTCAAAAGTTTGCTTAAATCTACAGTCCCCTTATACTCATCAAGATCAAATTTAAAACTTCTTATTAATTTTCCACTCAAATTCAAATTTTCAATATTAACCAAAGAAGAAGTATCATTTATATTTATTACAATCTTTCCAATAGAATTAACAAGCTCATCTGCCTCACTTAAAACACTAAGATTAAATTGATTTTCTCCAGTTCCAAAAGTTCTTACTCCGGCTAAAGTTCCAGGAGTAAAATTGTAAACAAACAAATTGTCATCCGTGTTACTTAAAAATTGGAGTTCAGAACTAGTCATTTGTTGTAAATTTGTTCCTGCAACATATAAATCATAACTTCTTCCAATGATTGTGTAATTATAATTAACCCCATCGCCATTATAATTAACAACAACAGTATCAACAGTAGCACTAACAAAACTTAAACTAAAGAAAATAGTGAGAAAAACTAAAAATCCAATCAAGAGAACAAACTTTCCTTTCATTATAACCTAAATGGATAATTTAATGTTTATAAAATTATCCCCTGTTACCATTCTTGGGTTTATTTCAAAATTTCTTCAAAAATTTAAAATTTCCTGAAAATTTGACCTCAAGAAAATCTTTATAAATAACTCTCTCTTGTCTTATTTAACAGAAAATGTCCACAATAAAAATTTCTCATTATGATGAAAATCTTGATAGCCTAATAGTCTCATCTATTGAAGAAAACGAAAAAGTGAAGAATAATTTCAGTTTTGATGATTTTGTCATAAGCACAACTAGAAGAGGAAAAGTAGTAAGTCTTGAAATAAGGGAATTCTCCGAATTTCTTAAAGAAATGGGTTTTAATCTCGAAAATATAAAAAAACACTCCGAAGAATTTACTCTTTTAGTAAAACCAAAAAAAGAACTTTTGTTTATTGGGGTAGAACTCAAAAACAGTGAAGGAATAAGACAAATTCCTGTCGCAAACATCCCCCTTCAATCAATGAAAAACTAAATCATTTTTCTTCCATACTTTTTTATCACGAATTTTAAGAAATTTTTAAAAATAGTGTTTGAAATAAAAGCATTCACTAGTTCAGGAACCCCCTTTTCCGGAAAATGAATTGCAAAAAGACAATAATTCCCTTTTGAAAGTTCATAATAATAGTCATAATTACCATAACCACTTTTCCTTTTTCTTAACATGATCAATTTTATCAACTCAAATTTAGAGTAAATCACTTTTAATTCATTTTCATCAGTTCCCTTAGAAAGAAGTGAAAGTTCATAATGATCTGTCTTAAGAAATTCATCAAAAGAATATTTTTTTAATTTATTAATCAAAAGACCAACTTCCTCTTTTTTAAGATAAATTTTTTCTATTCCCTCTTCCATACCATTCAAATAGAACAAATTGTTTTAAATTATTTTCTCTTAAAACACCAACCATCTTCCCCATTCAAATAAATTGCAATTAAAGCAATTGCAAGACCAATGTCTCTAACAAAAACATCATTCCAACCTAAAGAAAAAGCAATTACTAAAATCCTCAAAACACCCAAAACCGAAAAAAATCTTAAATAAATTCCAGAAACTAAACTAACTCCTATTAATAGATCAAGTATCCCATTTAATATAATTATTAATGAAATTGAAATTCCTAATCCATAAACATATCCTGGAACATAACCAACCCAAGAAGTTGGATTGACAAGTTGCCAAATTCCAAAGACTAAAAAAACAAAACTAACCCCCCACCTTAAAACCGCCGAAGCAATTTCTCTTTTGTTCATTTTAATTCACAATTAAAGTCCCTTCCATCTCACGGTGACCAGAACCACAATAAACATTACAATGAAAACTATAAGTTCCAACCTTATCTGCAACAAATTCGACAGTCACATTTTCACCAACTGGAAGAGTCTGACTTACTCCAAACTGGGGAATTGCGATTCCGTGTTCAACATCAAGACTTTCAATATGCAAGATTACCTTATCTCCCTCATTAACTGTTATTGTTCCTGGAATGAATTTAAATTCATTTGCAACCAGATTAAATTCCTTAACTTTTCCATCTGAATTGGCTAAAACTCCGTTAGCAGAATTTCCTGAATTAGAGTTAACCGAAGTATTTCCTCCAGAACCAAAAATAACAATTAGAACCACCACAAGTGCAATAAGCCCTACTCCAATAAGAAACATATTCTTACTCTCTTTTTTCATTTATACATGAAAAAAATTTCATTTATAAGATTTGTGGACTTTTAAAAAATAAAACGCGAACAATCCCAAAACTTAATAATCTTAAATCTCATTTTAAAAATATGAAAAGAGGGTTTGATGCAAAGAAATATCTTCAAATTCAAAAAGAAGAAATTTTAAAACGACTTCAAAATTTTGATAGACTTTATCTTGAAGTTGGAGGGCATTTATGTTATGATGGGCATGCTTCACGGGTTCTTCCGGGTTATGACCCAAAAACAAAATTAAGACTTCTAAAATCCCTTCCGGACTCCGAAATAATTTATTGCGTTAATTCTAACGATTTGTTAAGTAAAAAAAGACTGGGGGACTTTAAAGCCAATTTCAAAAAACAAACATTAAGAGATTTGAAAATTTTCAAAAGAAACAAACTCAATGTTACAAGTGTTGTGATTACAAGACTAAAAAAAGAAAACAAAGAAATTTCGGATTTTAAAAAAATTTTATTAAAAAAAGTAAAAAATGTTTATTTTACTCTAGAAGAACCAAATTATACAAAAAGTCCTAAATATGCTTTGAAAGCTTACAAAAACAACCCTGAAATAAAAGTTAAATCAAAATTAATCATAATTACTGGAGCCGCCGGAGGTTCTGGAAAAATGGCAACGGCAATGAGTGGAGTTTATCAGGACTTAAAAAATAAAATTAATTCGGGATATGCTAAAATTGAAACTTTTCCGGTTTGGAATTTGCCTCTGACTCATCCAATAAACCTTGCCTATGAGGCAGCAACTGCAGATTTACAAGATAAAAACATGATTGACCCATACTACTTAAAATTCAAAAAAAAGAAATCAGTAAATTACAATCGAGACATAGAAAACTTTTCAATACTAAAAGAGATTGGAAAATTAATAACAAAAAAGAATTTTCCATTTGGATATCACTCCCCAACTGAAATGGGTATTGGAAGAACTAAAGCAGGAATTACAAATGATGAAATTTGCAGACGAGCTGCAAAAAAAGAAATTGAAAGAAGAGAGAAAGTTTATTCCAAAGAATTCAAAAAAGGAAGAGAAAACGAAAGAACTCTAAATAGAATGAAAGAAATACTAAAAAAAATAAAAAAATAAAAAAAATTTATTCTAACTTGAAAACAACGCTAACACTTGCACTAATATCTTGATTTCCAGGTTGAATACTTGATTCGGCTTGTTTTAATTCTACTGAACTTGCAATAGCGTCATAACCATACCAAGGTTGATATCCCCAATTATTCACACTTACTGAGACAAGTTTTCCAACTTTTTTACCTAATCCTTCAGCGACTGCTTCAGCTTTAATTGTTGCATCTTCTGAAGCTTGTTTCATTGCTTCTGCCTTGTATTTATTTTGAGCTTCTTGAGTCAATTCAAAATTTATATTACTAACAGTAGCTCCTGAATCAAGTGCAATTCCTATAACTCTTGAAGCTTTTGTGGGGTCACTTGCATTAATTTCTATTGAAAGTGAATGAATTGCTCTATATCCATTATCCTTCCTTATACCATTTGAATAAGTATAATCTGGATAAATGTTAAAGCTATTTGTCACAATATCTTCACGACCAAAACCTTCTCTTTTGATTAATGAATCAATCATTTCATCTAAAATTACTGCATTTTTACTATTAGCTTCATCACTTGTTGTTCCCTTGTTTTCAATGTTTACATAAACTACAATTAAGTCTGGCATTGCTTTAACGGTTGCTGTACCTTGAACATTAATTGTGTCTCCTGACGGACTAACAATATTTTGAAACATTAAAAGTGCAGTTAAAGCTATTATTAAAACCACTCCTGAAATAATTGAAGTAATTACAATAGGGTTATTTTTTTCCATCTTTGTTAATTTTTCCTCCTTTTTACTTTTATTTTTTGACGTCATTATAACTTCC
>JAACWA010000040.1 GCA_009992175.1 archaeon | reverse complement strand
AATCTCTTTTTTTTAGGGTAATACAATGGGTTTGAAAAAAGAGGGTTTTTAAGAAAACATTTAAATAATCTCTTTTTTTTAGGGTAATACAATGGGTTTGAAAAAAGAGGGTTTTATTTTTCTATTAGGAGTTATTTTTTTAACTTTAACAGTTTTAGCTGCTTCTACGGTTACAAAGGTCATTTTCAATAACAATGCAACTTCTTCCTATGATGAAGGTTCTTTTTTCGTAAACTGGACTCCAGGAGGAGATGTAGCTGCAAATTATTCTATTTATATTTTTTCAAATGATACTTTTTATTTGAAGGCAACAAATGATAGTGAGACAGGTTACTCTTTTTCAAATACTACCGAATCAAATTACACTTTTATTATTGAACCAACAAACGCAAATGGAACAGTTGGAATAAATTCTACAAACATTTCTATTTATGTAGATTCAACTCCTCCAACAATCTCCCTACCTGTTTATGTAAATGCAACTTCCAAAAAAAATTCTTCAACTTTGACTTTGAATATTTCTGTAACAGATTCGCTTTCAGGACTAACATCCTCAAATTGCTTAATTGATGTAAATTCAACAAATCAATCAATTTCTTATTCAAGTGGTTGGTGTAATGGAACAATTGGACTTACAGGTTTAAATGATGGGAACCATACTCTAAATGTTTGGGTTAATGACAGTGTAAATAACTTTGGATTAAACAATTCATTTATTGTTCAAACAGACACAACTGCTCCCTCAATAAGCGTTTCATGTTCTCCAAGTTCAATTTATACTGGAAACAATTTTCCGTGTTCATGTTCGGGAACAGATTCAATTTCAGGAGTTTCAACTTCTAGTGGTTCTTCGAATTCTCCAGAAGGAATAAATAATCCATCTTCAACTGGAACCTTCACATACACTTGTTCAGTAACTGATAATGCAGGAAACATTGGAACTTCTTCGACATCTTATACCGTTTCTTCACAGGGAGGAGGCTCTTCAATTATTCCCCCTAGCTCCAAATCGATTTCATTCTTGTGGGATAAAATTTCTTCAGGAAGAGAAACAGAAATTCAAAATTTAGATAAAGAAATTCCCTTAGAAAAAATTTCTTTTTGGATAAAAGACCAAACTCAAAATGTGAAGATTACAATTACAAGCTATTATGAAAAACCAGAAGAAATTTCTCTAAAAGAAGGAAAAGTTTACAAATATTTACATTTTGATACAATAAACCTTTTAAAAAATTTAGATAGTGCAGAGGTAATTTTTAGA
>JAACWA010000022.1 GCA_009992175.1 archaeon | reverse complement strand
GGTAACGCTGCTCAACCAGTTAGTATGAAAGTTTTAGAAGACACTTCACTTTACCCTGCATTGGGTCCTAGTGATGCAAAAGCAACCGTTGTGGAATTTATAGACTTTCAATGTCCTTTTTGTGGGATGGCTTCAGGATTAGTTCCTTGGATTGAACAAGCTAAGGGACAATATGGTAGTTTAGTAGATTCTGCTAAAAATGCAAAAGAATTAGCTCAACAAGGGAAAGTTAGATATGTCGTTGTTGCTATGAGTTTCTTAGGACAAGAGTCTGTTTATGCAGCTCAAGCTGGACTTTGTGCTAATAAACAAGGTAAGTTTTTTGAAATGGAAGATTTAATTTACTCCGCGCAAACTCAAGGAGAAAATACTGGAAAATTCAATAAAGATAAACTTGAAATAATTGCAAAAGACATAAAAGGATTAGATCAAACTAAATTTAAAAATTGTCTTGAAAATGATGAAACTTTAGGAGATGTTCAAAAAATTGCAAGTACAGCAAGTCAATTTGCACAAGGAACTCCAACGTTTTATGTTAACGGTCAAAAAGTTTCAGCATCTTGGTCCGCAATTCAATCTGCAATAAATGCGGCATAAGTGAAGAAACAATATTTTATTTTTTTATTTTTTTAAATTTTAGGAGAGAAGGAGAAAAAGTTAATTTGAATTTCGGATTAATTAAAACAAAAGTTTGAAATGTAAGGATTAAAAAACTAAATAGAGTTTAGAATAACAAAATGGTAGAAAAAGCAAGATGTGAAAAATGTGATAGAACGTTTAAAGACCTAGACGGGTTAGCGGCGCATAACAGAGCAAAACATCCAGAAAAAGTTGTAAAGAAGAAAGAACCATTACCTCTAAAAAAAATTAGGAATTGGGGAATTTTTATTGTTATTTTGGGAGTAGTTATATTTGGATTAACAAATTTAATTGTAAGTTATTCAAATAGTAAAACAATAATTGACAGTTCAAAACTAAATTTTACTGCTCCGACAGAACCTATACATTGGCATCCACAGTTAACAATAATTATTGATGGGCAAAAGCAAAATATTCCTTCAGATATTGGTCTTGGTGGTAGTACTCATATGCCAATTCATACTCATGACGATAGCGGAACAATACATATGGAAGAGGATAATCCTACAAAAGAGAGTGTAACCGTTGGATATTTTTTTAATGTTTGGGGAAAAAAGTTTAGTAAAGATTGTATTTTTGAATATTGCTCAGACAAGGGGAACTTAATTTTTACAGTAAATGGTGAAAAAAATTATGATTTTCAAGAATATTTTATGCAAGAAGAGGACAATCTTTTAATTGAATATACTTCATTTTAAACAAAACTTTTAAATAGTATATATGTATTAGAATGTCATATGATAAATAAAACCATCTTAAAATCATGCTATTCCGAGGGTTTTAACGAGGATGAGTCTTATGGTGCCTATAAAATATTTTTTGGAACTCTTTTTTCAGAATCAAGATTAAGAATAATTAATTTGCTTAGGAAACACCAAAAAAATGTTTCTGAGCTTATGAAAGCACTCAAAATGGATCAAACTTCTGTTTCTCATAATCTTTCGAGAATGAAAAAATGTGGATTTGTTTTAAGTGAGAGGAAAGGAAAATTTGTTTATTATAAAATTAATGAAACAACTGTAAAACCTTTGATGGATTTAATTGATAAACATATGGGTCAATTTTGTATTCATATTTTAAGATGCGAAAAGGAGGGTAAAAAATGAAAAATAAATTAATTTTGATGTCTGGAATTTTAGCTTTTCTAATTAACTTTGTTTCGGCACATGTGGAAAATTTTAATTCCTCTTCTTTTTCACATGGGATGATGGATGGATTTTATGGAATGTGGGGAACAAGTTTTTTTGGGGGAACATTCATGATTCTTATAATTGTTGCACTAGTTTTATTGATTATTTGGTTAGTGAAACAAATACAAGGACCTAAAAAAGGAGTGAGGAAAAAATGAATTATGGATTTGGAAAAAAGGTTGAATTAAGTTTTGACGAGGCTGTTTTAAAAGTTAGAACTGAACTGTCAAAAGAAGGTTTTGGAGTTTTAACAGAAATTGATGTAAAGGCAACTTTGAAGAAAAAATTGGATGTGGATTATGGAGAATATATTATTCTTGGGGCTTGTAACCCCCCTTTTGCATATGAAGCATTGAAAGCTGAGAAGGAAATTGGTTTATTTTTACCTTGTAATGTAATTGTTTATGTTGATAAAGGAGAAATTTATGTTTCTGCTATTAATCCAATTGAAGCAATGTCTATTGTTGAAAATGAAAAGCTAGAAGAAGTTGCTAAAGAGGTTGGAGAAAAACTAAAACGAGTAATTGATTTGATTTAGTTAAAAAATTTCTTTTAATTAAACTTAGAAACTAGTTACAGCAAAGTGAATATAAACAAGGTTTAATTAAGAAAAGTATGAAAATGAAAGAAAAGGATAAGGGGGGAAAAATAAAATGGATAAAAAGAAATTTTTGGTTTTTGCAATCGCTTTAGTTTATCTTTTTGGTTCTCTTGCATTTTTTGTTTCGGCCCACAGTGCAGAAGAACTTGCTCAAGCTAAATCTATTATTGATGCAGGAACAGTTTGCTCACAACTCAATTCAACCCAATTAGCAATGATTGGAGAATATTATATGGAACAAATTCACCCTGGAGAAGCACATGAACAAATGGATGCTATGATGGGGGGAGAAGGTTCACAGACTCTTGAACAAATGCATATTGCAATGGCTTACAGGTTTTATTGTGATTCATCAAACCCAACAGGGAGTGATTACTCTAGTTATGGAATGATGGGTGGACAAGGTATGATGGGAAATTCAGTTGATGGTTATGGAATGATGAATAGTTATTACAACTCTTGGTATAATTGGATTTTAGTAGCTTTCTTCATATTGATTATTGGATTAATCATTGCAGTAACAGTTCTTGCATTGAAACTTAAAGACAAGGGAAAGGGAAAAAGAAAATGAGTTTTTTAAAGAAAAAATGTGAATATTGCAAGAATAAAATTGATAAGGATAAAGAAATTGTAAGGGATGTGAAAGATCCGGTCTTTATTGGTACGCGTCCAAAGAACTTTTGCAGCAAAGAATATGCAGATAATTATGGGGAAAAATCAAGCTGTTGCAAGGAATCTGGAGGAGGATGTTGCGGATGAAACTGGTTGCTCCATAGTTATTATAAACCCTTTTTTTTTAATATTCTTATGAGTTTCAAAAATTTTATGAAAGAATTGAATGGGTCAAGAGCAGAGGGAGAACTAATTAAATCTATTTTTTATTCTTTTATTTTTTCCTTCGGACTTCTTTTATTATTATACTTTTTTAGATTAAGATATATTGAAGAATTTCTTCCAAAATATGGATTTTTTTTGTTTTTTTTAGTTCTTAGTTATAGTTTTATATTGCCTTCAATTAAACATGTTAGAGCTTACAGGCAATTTGCTTGTATGTCTGGAATGATGATTGGAATGACTACTGGGATGATTGCAGGATTTTTACCGGGTTATTTTATTGGAGCAACTAATGGAATGTTCTATGGGGTGGTGTTTGGAATGGCTGTGGGTATATCTTTAGGAATTTGGAATGGTAAGTGTTGCGGAATTATGGGAGTTATGGAAGGACTTATGGCTGGATTTATGGGTGGACTTATGGGAGCAATGACTTCAGTTATGCTTTTGAACGATAATTTGAAGATTGCATCAGTAATTATTTTTTTAGTTTCTGCAGTTATCATGTTTTCATTAGATTATATGATTTATTTTGAAATGAAAGAAAGTGAGGTTCAATATAAAGAAGACAATACACTAATTGTTTTCTTAAGTATAGTGTTAATTGCAATTACAGTTTGGTTAATGGTCTTTGGACCAAGGAGTATTTTGTTCTCATGAGTAATAAACTAATGATATTTGTTTTGGTTGTTTTGGTAATAGCTGGAGCTTGGTTTTTTATTGGAAATTCTGGAACTGTTAATGCGGATGTTGTAGTTAATGGTGGCGCTTCAAATTCAGGAGATTTTCAAAAAGTAACTTTGAGTATGAAAAATTATAATTATTATCCAAATACAGTAACAGTAAATGTAAATCAACCAGTTAGAATTTATTTAGATAGTAGTGTCGGAGGGTGTTATAGGTCTTTTACAATTAGAGATTTTGGAGTTGCAAAATATCTTTCAACCCCCACAGATTATGTCGAATTTACCCCAAATAAAAAAGGAAGTTTTAGGTTTGCTTGTAGTATGGGAATGGGAACTGGAACTTTGATTGTTAAATAAAATAAAAAAAAGGAGGAAAAGATAAAAATGAAAAAGAAAATTTTAATTGAAGGAATGACTTGTGCGTCTTGTGCAATGAATGTTGAAAGAAGTTTGAAGAAAATTGAAGGAATTGATGAAGTTGGAGTTAGTGTTTTAACTAATAAAGCAATTGTAGAGTCAGAAAATGAAATTTCTGATGATGAACTTAAAAAAGCAGTTTCAAGAGCAGGATATAAAACAATTTCTATTGAATAAAGATGGAAGAAGAAAATAATATTGAAAATTTAGAAATAAGAACTTGGAAAAAGAAGTTAGTTCTTAGTTGGATAATCACAATTCCAATAATTATCTTAATGTATTCTGAGATGATTTTTGGAATTCATTTATTAACAAGTTCAGTTATGACATTGGTCGTTCTTGTTCTTGCTTTTCCAGTAATTTTTATTTTTGGTTTTTCTACTTTAAAATCTGGATTGAAAGGATTTACTACCCTTTACTTCAATATGGATTCATTAATTTCCCTTGGAACAGTTGTTGCTTATTTGACTGGAATTATTCAGTTTTTTTATCCAATCCAAAATTATTCTGGAATTTCGGCAATGGTTATGGCTATTTTTGTTACAGGAAAATATATTGAGTCTAAGGCTCGTGGTCGTGCTGGTCAAGAAATAAAAAAATTGCTTGAGCTTGGAGCAAAGAATGCAACAGTTTTAAGAAATGGAAAAGAAATTGAAATTCCTATTTCAGAAGTTAAAATTGGAGATGTGATTATTGTTAAACCAGGAGAGAAAATTCCAACAGATGGAATTGTTGTCAAAGGAGAAAGTAGTGTTGATGAATCAATGATAAGTGGAGAAAGTTTACCAGTTGACAAATTAAAAGGAAGCCCTGTTATTGGAGCAACAATAAATCAGGATGGAATTCTTTACATTCGTGCAACTAAAATTGGAAGGGATACTTTTCTAGCACATATTATTGACCTTGTTGAAGAGGCTCAAGGAACAAAAGTCCCAATACAAAAATTAGCAGATAAAATAACAAGTATTTTTGTTCCAGCAGTTCTTGTTCTATCAGTTTTGACTTTTGTTGGATGGATTATTTTTGGAAATTTAAATTCTGCCATAGGTTCAGCGATTGCAGTTCTTGTTATTTCTTGCCCTTGTGCTTTAGGTCTTGCAACACCAATTGCTTTGACTGTTGGTTCTGGTATGGGCGCTAAAAGAGGAATTTTGATAAGAAGGGGGGAAGCAATTCAAACAATGAAAGACGTGAAAACAATTATGTTTGACAAAACTGGAACAATAACAAAAGGAAAGCCTGAAGTAACTGATATTAAAACTTATGGAAAAATAGACAAAAAAGAATTTTTAAAAATCTCCGCAAGTCTTGAAAAATTAAGTGAACATCCACTTTCAAAAGCAATAGTAAATTATGCAAATTTGAAAGTTTATCAAAAGGTAACTTCATTTAAAGTTTTAAGAGGAAAAGGAATTGAAGGAATTATTTCAAAAAAGAAATATCTTATTGGGAATAGAAGACTTCTTGAGGAGAATGGAATTAATTTAAGTAAATTTATTCAGGATATTGAAAAATATGAAAGTGAGGGAAAGACTGTTATGACCGTTTCAGAAGGAAAAAAAGTTTTAGGATTTTTGTGTGTTGCAGATTCAGTTAAAGAAGATTCCAAGGAAGCACTCCAAATTCTTCAAGAAAAAGGTTACAATACAGTTATGATTACTGGAGACAATGAAAGAACGGCAAAAGCGATTGCAAAAAAAGTTGGAATAACTCAAGTTATTGCAAGTGTTTTACCTGAAGAAAAATCAAAAAAAGTTATGGAGCTTCAGGAATCTGGTTTTGTTGCATTTGTCGGAGATGGAATTAATGACGCTCCAGCTTTAAAGCAAGCAAATGTGGGAATTGCAATGGGAAGTGGAACTGATATTGCAATTGAAGCAGGGGACATTGTTTTAACTAAAAGTTCTTTAATTGGAGTAACTCAAGCAATTAATTTGTCAAAGAAAACATTTGGAAAAATAAAACAAAATTTGTTTTGGGCTTTTGCATATAATGTGGTGGCAATTCCTCTTGCGGTTTCAGGAATTCTTCATCCAGTCTTTGCAGAAATAGCAATGGCATTGTCTTCAATAACGGTTGTTACAAATGCGAATTTATTAAGACGGACTAAGATTTAATTAATGAGGAATTCCGTTTTCACGGCCAGCTTTGAATGTTTTAATATACCAATCGAATTCATCTAAAAATCTTTTAATTCTCTCGTGGTATTTTTCGTCTTTAGGGTTTCCTTCTTCGTCAAAAGCTTCGTGAACGTTTGGAATTGGGAATGTTGTTGGAATTGAAGGCATACCTAGTTCAGCGAGAATTGGCCTCCATTGCATCATTGCTCTAACTCCTCCGAAAGATCCCATTGAATAAGTCACAATTGCTGAAGGCTTGAATGAGAATTCACTCATAAAGTAATCCACTATATTTTTAAGAGCGGGTGGAACACTATGATTATATTCAGCGCTTACAATCACAAATCCATCTGAAGAATTAAAAATTTCTTGTAACTTCTTTAAGTTTTCAGTTTTTTCTTCATCTTTTAAATATTGAAACTTATTTTTTAAAAGAGGAATTTCATATTCTATAGGATCAATTAAAAAAACTTTGTGACCTCTTTCTTCTAGCTCTTTAGTAATAAATTTTGCAGCTTTTATTCCTTGTCGCCCTTCACGAACTGAACCCAAAATTACTGATATTTTTGCCATGGATGACAAAAAGAATTTCTCTTTAATAAGTTTGTGGACTTATGAATTTTTTTTCATATTTTGCATTACTTAATCTT
>JAACWA010000021.1 GCA_009992175.1 archaeon | reverse complement strand
TTTACTTGTGAAAAAAGGATTTGATAGACAAGATGCAAATAAGATTTCATTTTTAATTTCAAAAAACAAAAGGTATCAAGCTGAAACTATGCTTCACGATGAATTGGGAATTTCTGTTGAAAATTCTAATCCCACAAAAAATGCTCTTGCAACATTTGGATCTTTTTTATTATTTGGAATGATTCCCCTAATTTTATTTGTCATCGGTGCTTTATTTGATTCTGAGATAAACAACGCATTTCTTTGGGTTTCTCTTCTTTCCGGAGTTTCAATTTTTCTTTTAGGAGTATTCAAGTCAAAAGTCACAAAGAAGAATTGGTTCAAATCTGGACTTTCTACTCTTTTAATTGGAGGAACAGCAGCGGTTGCTGCATATTTTGTAGGGGAAATTTTGTCTAAAATAGTCTAAAATGAAAAAGAAAAATAATAAAAAGGTAATGAAGAAGGTTCATAAAAAAGTTCCTGAATTGAAACCAAGTAATGAAGCAAGAAATATTCTTTTTGGTTTTCTAGGTTTTGCTTTAACTGTCTTTTTAGTCCAATTTTCATATAAAGGGCAAGAAGAAACCTTAAGCTTTAACCCCTTACAAGTTATTGATTTTTTTAGTGCGCAAATAAAATACTTAATTAATTTGCCTCAAACAATTTTAACTGTCCTTGGAGTAATTTTAATCTTAATTCCTCCAGTTGCATTTTACTTTTTAAGTAAAGAAATTTTTGGCAGGAAGAAATAGGTTATTTTACTCTACCTTATACAAATTATCATTTATCTTATTAAATTTTTCAGGAAATAAATTTATTACTGAAGCAACATAAATTTCATTTGGAGAGAATTTTTTTGTCCATTCTAAAACATTATCAATAGTTTTTCCAGTATGGATATAATCTTCGCTTAGGATTACTTTTTTCCCTTCAATTTTATTTTTTAATTCTTCTTGAGAGTAAAAATTACATAATTTTACTTCTTTATCATGTCCATTCACATGAGAATATCTCACTGGAATTATTTCTTTATCCATGGAGTTAATTAATGCAGCTGGTTCAAATCCTCCATTTGCAACAGAGATTATTTGATCAAAATAAGATTCTTCAAAATTTTTTTTAAATTTTCTAATTTCAGTTTCTTTACCGGCTAATTTTCTTTCTTTTGGTGCTTTTATAAGAGAATATTTTAAAATTCCATTTTTTATTTTTGAAATTTCCTCTTTAGTTTTAGACAAACTTAATCCCCCATTGTAAAAATCTCTAATATATCCATTAAGTATTGAAAAAAATCCATTAAAGTTATCCTTTTCACTTTGTTCTGCTCCTTTGAAAATTAGTCCATCATGATAAAGTTGAGCGGTTGAAAGCAACAAATCCTTTACTTCAAAGAGGTTCCTAGTAGAATTCAACTTTCTAAAAATGTCTTTTTGAAGGGGATTATCCATAACCAAGATAGCTCTTTTCTCTTTATAAAGATTTCTATTTTGTTGTCCCTTGTTAGTAGGTAATATTTTAATTAAACTCTCTATCCTAAAAAATCTGGAGTTTGATTAATAATTTAAACCTCTCTTTTCTTAAATTTTAATGGTGGAAATTCAAGAGTATAAAAGAGATGAATCAATGGATCATTTGTTTATTTTAAAAGGACTAAACAACCTTCCTTTTCCTGTTGGAAAGAATTTATTGGTGGATTTTCTTTATGGAGATGAGAACAACAAATCAGTTGAAAAAAATAAACTCTATGACTTTGAAGCTTTTGGTTCAATGTCTTTTTTAGAAAAAGAAAAAATATTGGAATTACTAGAAAATTTAATTATAAACAACCTGGTTGAAGTTTCTAGTTCAGTTTTTAATAAATTTGTAAAAATTTTATCAATTAACCGTAATGGAAGAGAGGAATTAATGGAACCCAAATTACATACAAAAAAAATTCAACAAAATTATGAAGAAACTAAAACTAGAATTAGCGAAAAAGAAATGGAGTCCTTTAAGGAATTAGAAGAATTCTTAACTGGATTTAATTTAGAACAAAAAAAAGCAATTGTTTGCCCTAATGAGAAAATTTTATGTATTGCTGGGGCAGGTTCAGGAAAAACATCTGTTTTAACAAAACGTATAGAATTTTTAAATAAAATGAAGAGGGTTAAGGGAGAAAAAATTCTTGCAATCACTTTCACTAGAAAAGCTAAAGAAGAACTCGAAAAAAGGTTAGAGGAGTTAAAGATGAAAGCTGTTGTTGAGACCTTTAATTCTTTTTCAGAGAAAGTTTTATTGAAGTATGGTGGAAAAATTTATGGTCATAAAATGAAGGTTGCTAATTTTCAAGATAAAATGTTTGCAGTTCTAAGGGCCCTTGATAACTTAAACATAACTATTCAAGATGCGGTCGAAAAATATTTTGGAAATCAAAAAAACAAAAATAAAACAACATACCAATTACAAAACATGTTTATTAGTGACTGTTTTCAGGTTTTTGAATATTTTAAATCAACAAGATTAAATTTTGAAAGTTTTCAAAAAAAGTATTCTGATAATACTCTTAAAAATTCTAAACTAATTTTTGATATCGTTAAATATCTTGATATTCATATGGCTAACAATGGCCTTAGAACATATGGAGACCAAGTAAGGGATACTCTTAACTTTTTTAAGGTTTATAAAAAATTTATTCCCCCTTTTGAACATATTTTAGTTGATGAATTTCAGGATGTAAATTCGGAACAAATAGAACTTTTGGAAGTTTTAAATCAAAATAATCTTTTTTGTGTGGGTGACCCTAGACAATCCATATTTGGATGGAGAGGTTCAGAAGTAGAACACATTTTAAGGTTTAGAGAAAAATATCCTGAGTCAGAAATTATTACTCTAACAAAAAATTATCGAAGTAACAACCATATTGTTAGGGTTATGAATAAACTTGTTGAAAAAATGGGAGTTTCGGACTTAGAACCAACCTTTGAAAATAAAAAAAATATGAAACTTTGTAAATTCCAAGATGAATTGGGGGAGTTTAACTTTGTTAAAGCAAAAATCCTTTCTTCAGACATTTCCCCTGAAAATATTTTTGTTTTATCCCGAACAAACAGGCAAATTGAGGAGCTTTCCAAAGTTTTAACTAAAGCTCAAATAAAACATTCTGTAAGGGAGGAAGGTTCAAACAATTTCGAAATAAAAAAAGGAGAGGTTACCCTTGCAACAATTCACTCAATAAAAGGTCTTGAAGCTGAACTTGTCTTTGTTATAGGATGTAACGCTTCAAACTTTCCATGTAAAACAAGTGATCACCCCATAATTGAGAGCATAAACATGTATAATTATGACCGAGAAGAAGAAGAACTTAGACTCTTTTATGTTGCAGTTAGTCGTGCAAAAAATGAACTTTATTTGACCTATTCTGGAAAAAATCACACTTATTTTATTAATAAAAAAATAAAAAATGATTTTGTTTTTGAAGAATTTTAGGATTTTTTTTGTTTATTAAATAATAAATTCATATCTAAATTTTGAGCTGACCACAAAAGGTCTTTTAAGGCTTTTTTTGGGGAATAGATTCCTTTTTTTGCCCCCATTAAACTCATATTACTTTCTCCAAAACCTTCACTCTTCAAAAGAAAATTCGAATTTACAATATAACCCACATCTGGAATAAAATTATTACAAACTCTTATATAACTAAAATCTGGAATAAAAAGTTTTTTATCTTTAAGAACAAAAAAATACTTTGGCCCAAAAAATAAATTGCTTGCACCACCTTTTGATCGATTAATTAAATATTCTTCAAGGTCCCCTTTTATTTCTGGAGAATATGGTTTAAACAAATCATCATAGCTCATTATTCAAAAACTCCCTTCAAAACTTTTCCCTGCATCTCTTCTCTGAAGCAATCTTCACAAATTTCGGCATTTGTTTTTTTACTAACCCTAAAACTATATGGGTCTTTCATACCTGTGCATCTTTCACACCTTTTCAAGCAAGAACTACAATAATGCCTTGCTGAAACTGGATCTTTTCTTGTGTGAGTCTTACAAACTAATTTTGAACACCTAAAACACCTAACAGAACAATCTTTACAAATACTTCTTGAACATATCTCGCAAGTGTTCTTTAAACATTTTTTACAAAAACTTTTTCTACAAGATTGGCACTCAATTGAGCACTTTTTACAAGTAGCATGACCTGAACTACAAATAAAAATTTCTTTTACCTTGTTTGAACAACTTTCACAAGTCAAACCTGAAATGTCATTTGCCACCGGGTCAAAATTTATAATAAACGATTTTTTTAAAGGTTCAGTCTTAACATCAATATTAAAAATATAAATGGGATACCTAATTACTGTTGTTTTTTTGAGTTTATTTTCCACATTTAAGAGGTGCTTCTGATTTTCAAGTTGAATTGCTCTCACTTTATCCTCTTCAAGGGCAAGAAAATTTGATTTTTCTTTTATTGAATTTATTAATTTTTTTTGCTCTGAAATTTTCTCTAGTTCCCCTTTCCTTGCAAATTCCATTAACTTATCTGTTATTTCCTCCAATTCTTTTTGAAATCCTTTTGTTTCAAAACTAAACTTTTTTTCAATTTTATCTTTTTCTTTTTCAAAATTGAGACCTAAATCTTTTGAAATTTGGTTTGTTTTTTCTTGAATTCTTTTTTTTACTTCCTCTTTTGCATTAAAATATGAATTTTTAAAATCTGGAACTTCATTTATTGAATAATCTCCTTCAAGAAGAGCATACTCGGACAAATCTCCTTCTATTGGTTTTGAATTAAATATGTAAATTTCATTTAGAATATCTTCCTTTTCTTCTAAATATTGGAAATTGGTATTAAAAGTAAACCTGTAAAAGAAACCTGGTTTTTCTCTAAAAGTAATTTTCTTTATTTCTGAATTAGGAAAGAAAATCCTTTTATTTATTTCATCTAATGGGTTAAAATCAAATTCTATCTTTAGGTATGCTGTTGTGTCTTTTTCCATATATTTTTAATGCTCAAAATCTTTATATAAATTGTTGGATTAGAAAACTTAACAAGTTTTATATAAGAAGTCAGCCTTTTTACATTATGTCATGGAAAGGTTTTTTAGGAGGAGTTTTAGCTGTTTTTCTTTTAGTCTTAATTTTTATTTATTGGTTTATCCCTTTTAATGAAGTTCAATTTGGAATAGACAAAAATCCTGAATTTAATGTGGGAAATCTTTCAAACAATATGCAATTTTATTCAAATATGAGGTTTCCTTCAACAGACATTACCTATTTAATTGAAGAGGGCTGCCCACTACAAAAAAGAAGTGAAATGGTTGGAGCATTCAATTTTATTCAAAATCTGACTCTTCTTAAATTTTATCCTGTAAAAAATAATGAAGAAATAACCATTAGCTGTGAAGAAGAATCAAAATCAACTGACAATGGAATGTTTATTTCAGGTGAAGGGGGTCCAACAAAGATTCTTTCAAGTAATAATTTTAATGTTATCTTTAGTGGGAAGATTCTTCTTTTAAGGGAATCAAATTGTGAAAGGCCAAACGTTGAAATTCATGAACTTCTTCATGTTTTAGGTTTTGACCACTCAGAAAATAAGAATAACTTAATGTATCCAGTTAGTAAGTGTTCTCAGACAATTGGAAATGATATTGTGGACAAAATAAATGAACTTTATAGTTTTCCTGAACTTCCAGACCTTCAACTTGAAAACATTTCTGCAAAAATTTCTGGAAGATATCTTGATATTAATGTATCAGTTCAAAACAGTGGATTAAAAGATTCTCAACCTGGAACCCTTAAAATTTATGGGGATGACCAGTTAATTAAAGAATTTGATTTAAAAGAAATAAAAATGGGTTATAGTTTGAGTGTATCCTTGACAAATATTTGGGTCTCGAAAAGAGAAATAAAAGAATTAAAAGTAATCGTTTCGACTCCTGATAGCGAGTTAGCTCTAGATAACAATCAGGCAGTACTTATAACTTCATAAAAAATTAATCGTCTAATCCAAGACTATCAATTTCCATGTCAAAGTCATCTTCATCAAAAGATTCGTTAACACCCATTTTTTTGTAGTTTGCAAGTCTTACTTGCACCTCATTTTATATTTTTCATAAAGTGATTTAGTATTTAAACTCTTCTATTATTTTGAAGATATTTTGTAATTTGTCGTCTATAAAAACATTTAAAAATACCTTTTTAAATGTTTTTCATTTTTGGAAGAATAAAAGTTGGATATTTGTCGTCGATAAAATTATAATTTCTTTTTTAATTTCAAATGTTCTTTTCCTTCTATAAATTTTTTACCCTTAATTTCAAAACCAGACTTTAAAATGTTTTCAAGAGAGTAAACATTTTTAGGATCTACACAAACCTGTACTTCTTTAGCATTCAAATCTTTTAAAAAATCTAACCTTGACTTGGTTAATTTTTTTTGAATTCCTTTTCCCCTATAATCTTTGTGAACCACACAATTTCTCAAAAACCAATATCCATAATAATTGTTACATGTTGCAAAGGCAACCAACTCTTCTTTTTCTTTTGCCACAAAGATATGATTTACTTTTTTAAAAGAAAAATTTTCATTAAGTCAATATTTAGAGTTTAATTTTTCCAGGGAAGGAATATAAATTTTCTTTTCTTCCCTATCTAAATGGTAAATTTTCATTATTTTTAGAATTAAAAGACAATTTAAAAAGAAATCTATAATCTAAAATATCCTTTTATTAGAATTTGGCGGGGTTTCCCCCGCCGTTTATCCACCCA
>JAACWA010000019.1 GCA_009992175.1 archaeon | reverse complement strand
TATCCTGCTCTCGCTCTGTTGGAATGAGAAAATTAACCTTAGGATTTCTTTATAATTTATTAAAACCTTCTTTGAAAACCTTAACAAAGTTTGGTTCGAAATAATAATTAGGAAGTTGATTTACAAATCAAATTCATTAACAAAGTTAACTATTGCTCTATACTTTTCTAAGAATTCCATTCCTTTAGTTGTAATTAAAATCTGTTTTCCTCTTTTTTTTTCTTCTATTTCTTGAATTAATTCTTTTTGTAAAAGTTCTTCCTTATAATCTGCAAACCTTTTTGATGAAAGGTTTGACTTTCTTAACAAAGGAGTCATTTTTATGTGGCCATGATTCTCTTTAATAACTTTAAGAATATCTCTCATAATTTCAAGTTTATCTCGTTTTCCCATTTTAAGAAGAACCTACATTTTTTACAACTTTGTAGAGTATGATTAAGAATAATCCAATTGAAGCCATTGAAATTAAAATCTCTAAAATTGGATCAAAACCTGAGATTAATAGGTCTGCCAAGTTCAACATCCAAAACAAAAACAAAAACAAATAGATTGCATGGAGTTGTCCAGGTTTTTTAGTTCCCTTTGATTTTTTTAAAGAAAGATAATTATAGACTGCAATAAACAAGAAAATAAAGACTTGGAAACCTAAAAGGATTCTTACTTCATTTACTAAAATACTCCAAGCAGAGATAATTAAAACCAATATATGGATTAGAGGTATTGTGAATTTTTTCTCCTTAAAATTTTTCCAGACAACGCTATAAAGCAAATAAAAAATTGCCATTGTACTTGCATACATAAAAAAGAAAAGGGTTAAGACCCCAAAAAAAAGTGCTGAAAATTCTATTATTTCGTGGATATCAAAAACTAAAAATAAAAAACTAATAAATGATTTGAAAAAATAAGTTATTGCAAAGAAAAGAAAAGACATCCTAAAATATCTTATTCCAGGATATTTACTAACTTCATACATTTTTTTTGTACTGAAATAAACTAAAAGACTACAAACTATAATTACAAATGAATAAATTAACTCCATTCCAAAAGTGTTGGGAAAAAGCACATTCTCTACCACTACCATTTTTCTTATAGAAATTAAGTTTTGATATGTTTTAAATTTGATGGATTTGAAAAAAATTATAAGATGGACCTATGTTCCATTTTGCTTTTAAAGAAAATTAATCTTTATTTTCTGTTTAAGATGGTAAGAAAAAATAAAAATAAAAAGAGTGGGAAAATTTTTGGAGCTTTAGCACTCGGTATGCTTCTTTTAAATGGAGGAGCTTTTGCACTTCCATTAGCAGATACCTCCTCTTTACCTCATGCTGAAACTTTTAAATTAATAAAAGATAACCCTAATGATTTTCTAAAATCAAACAATTTGGAAGTTAGAAGAAACTTTGATTACTTTGAAGAAATGAATAGAGAGTTTAGTGAAAAATCAGAAAAGAAAACTTTTAACAAAAACAAATTTCAGAATAAATTTAGTAACTCGGGAAATCTTGCTGCTGAAAAAGCACTCTTAAAGGCAATAGAAGATGAAAATTACACTGAATGGAAAAATGTCTTAAAAGATTTGGAAGGTTATCCTGAAGGAGTTGGAGTGATAAGTGAAGATGATTTCAGAATATTGGTTAAAGTTCATAAGGACCGAAAGGATTTGTAAGGATTAATTCTTCTCCTCCATTTATTATTAAAAAGATAGCGAGGGCGGGATTTGAACCACGCGACCTCCGGGTTATGGGCCCGACGAGCACTCCAGACTGCTCCACCTCGCTATATTAAAAATAAAGGGCAACGCCCGCTTTTAAAAGTTTTGATAATCAAAAATTCAAAATCTTAATAAACCCAAAATTCTTTAGTTATTTTATGATTTATCCTAATATGTGGAATGATTCTTTAAGTATGCCAAAAGAATTTTTACTTGGAAGTTTCTTAGGAGTTTTCACAGCTGGAATGATTATCTTTGCAATACTCTTCACAATTGCAGTTTATATTTATCATGCAATTGCTTGGTATGAAATTGCAAAAAAACAAAAACATAAAAAATCTTGGCTTGCCTGGATACCTTTTGCAAATCTTTCTTTAATTTTTGAACTTGGAGGATTCCATTGGGCTTGGATATTTTTAATTTTAATTCCAGTTTTTGGTTGGATTGCAATTCTTGTCCTCTCAATAATCTCAATGTGGAAAATTTTTGAAAAAGAAAATCATCCAGGATGGTTTAGCCTTTCACTTATTATTCCGAAAGTTGGAGGAATTTTATACTTAGTTGCAATAGGAATTGTTGCTTGGGGAAAAAGTATTAGAAAAGAAAAAGTTAAGTCTGGTTCTAAAAAGAAAAGAAGATAAAATGGAAAATTTCCTAAAACCAACAAAATCTAAAATTATTCTTGCATTGGGCTTATTTTTTGTTTATTTTATCTTTTCCGCCCTTAATGGTCCAGGATGTAATGCTCTTCAAATAATTTGTCCTTCAGGGGAGAATGCAATGTCTGTCCCATTAACGTGTTCCCAAGTTTGTACTCAAGCGGAATATAATTCTCAATTAATTAAAGCTGTGTCGCTTGATTTTATTGTTCCCGTTCTGATTAGTTACATAATCGCCTCATTAATTATCTTTTTTTATTTAAAAATTAGAAAGAAATAATTATTTATTAATATCTCCAGTTTTCTTCCAATTAATATAGTTTTTTTCTAAAATTTCAATTAATTTGTCTCTTTCTTCAGCTTTTCCTAACCCCTTCCAATCAAGAACCACAAAATCCACTTCTTCTATTGTTTTGTTGATTGATTCCAAAACCATCTCTTCAGTTATAGGAAAAACATATTTTGGAATAATGTGAGAAATCGCAACATTTGAATTTAATTGAATTTTATTAAAACTAGGGCAATAATGTGGGCCTCCAATACCAACTGCAATTTCATTGTAAGGATTTTCCTTCCAGGTTTCAATTGCATCCCTTATTGCCTTTGCAACTACAAATGATGCTTTTTTGTCTTTCCACTCTTCAATACTTCCTCCAATTTCGATAAAAACGCTTGGTCTATCAATTAAAGGGCCATGATGAGTTGCTTCCATTGTAATATCATACCTTAATTCTGATTCTTCCTTGTTCTTATTTAGGGAAGCAAATAAATGTTTACTGAAAAGGGCTGAAGTAGGGCAAAGTCTTCCAGCAACTCCTCCTCCCCAAACTTCCTTAAAATTTCCGGGAGCGTGAATTGAGAGAGTTTTTCCACTTTTTTCTGATTTGTGTTTTGAAGCAAAAATAACTAAATCATATTCATTTATTTTTGAAAGGTCAAGATTTTCTGTTTTCAACATTTCTCCATCAATTAAATGAAAGTTAAATTTTCCAAGATCCATTAAATTCATTATAATATTTCTACTAGCAGGATTAATTTTTGTTCCGACAATTAAAAATTTATTTATCATAAAAAATTGAAGAGGCTCCCAATTATAAAGATTTTTGTCTTTGAAAACATTTAAATCTCCTAGTTCTTTTATTAAATTATGCAAGAGATTAGTAGGCTTTTGATTGGAATTGTTTTCTTGATATTGGGAATTCCAATTGGAAATTATTTGAAAAGTATTACTCTTGATGAACAAAAAGATGGACAAAAATGGTTTAGGATTTTAATTGCAATTTCAATTGCAATAGGCTTTTATGGATTGATTATTGGTAACGATTGGTTACTTTTCACCATGTTTTTTATTGCAATAGTTACTTCTAGAAGTTTAACTTATCCAAAGGAAAATAAGAAGAGAATTAAACAGAAAAAAGTTAATAAAAAATAAACCTATTTCTTTTTCTTAACTACTTTTTTATCTGGTTTGTCAACTTTTCTCATTCTCAAATAAAAATCTCCTACAAAAAAGACAACTCCTGCGCAAATTAAAGCATAACCAAAAGCCGTTGTTACACCATAGAAAATTCCTATTACAACAAAAATTAATGACAATCCTTCCAAAGAGGTCACATTCCTTATTTTCTTATTATTTTTTATCAAAAATAATAAAAGAACAATCGCAAAAAGTGCCAAAAATGAGATAAACAGATATAATTGAATTGTTTCTTGCATTAATTATTTAAATCAATAGATATAAAAAAGCTTTCGATTTTTCTTCATAATGCTATATTTAATTGGAATAGGACTCAATGAACGGGGAATAAGTAAGGAAGGAATGGATGCTCTTCTTAAATGTAAGAAGGTTTACCTTGAAAATTATACAGTTGACTTTCCTTATACTGAGCACCAGCTTGAAGAAATGATTGGAAAAAAGTTTAAAGTTCTTGATAGGAAGAATGTTGAAAATTTGGGAATTGTTGATGAAGCGGAAAGATTGAATGTTGCATTGCTCGTTTATGGGTCTCCTTTAAGTGCAACGACACACATTACATTAATTGATGAATGCCGAGCTTCTGGAATAAAATACAAAATTGTTTACACTGCTTCTGTTTTTGATGCAGTAGCTGAAACTGGACTTCAACAATATAAATTTGGGAAAGTTGCTTCAATGCCTACCTGGCAAAAAAGCTTTGAACCGGATAGTTTTATGGAAATAGTAAAACAAAACTTGAGTATTAATGCCCATTCACTTATTTTAATTGATATAGGGCTTGAATTCCAAAAAGCATTGAAACAATTAAAAATCGCTGCAAAAAATCATGAAATAAAATTAGAAAAAATTGTTGTTTGCCAACAACTTGGAACTAAAAACAGAAAGATAATGTATCGAACTCTTTCAGAAGCAGAAGAATATTCTGGAGTTTTAAAACCATACTGCATAATAATCCCCTCTAAACTTCACTTCGTTGAAAAAGAAGTTTTAGAAGGATTTAGTAAAAATAAATAATTTTGTCTTATATAGGATTTATTAATTTTCTAAACATTTATATACATCCTACCCCTTTTATTTTAAATAAACATTGGAGATAAAAATGGTATTAAAAAGATCACACGGCTACTAGTTGTTTGTAATTTTTAAATCTCTTTTATTTTTTTGAATTTTTCTACTGCTTCTTCCAATTTTACACCTTTAATTAATGGAAAATTTAGTTCTT
Organism: archaeon; assembly: GCA_009992175.1. Taxonomy (GTDB): domain Archaea; phylum Nanobdellota; class Nanobdellia; order Pacearchaeales; family GW2011-AR1; genus GW2011-AR1. Next base: position 2,778 of record JAACWA010000019.1, on the reverse strand, counting down.
TTTTGATTAACTTAGTGTAACTCTCTCTTTCTTTTATTGGGAGTATTGGAATAATCTTAGACTCTAATAATTGCATAAAAATACATGATATGGGGTCTGGAAACAAATAATATCCAAATTTCCTTTTAGCTTCTGACCTACACCCTCCCCCACAAAGATGAAGATATCTACAATTTTTACAATCCTCTAACTTTTCACAGTTTATTTTGAAATAGCTGTTATCATTAAAATTTTTCATTGCATTGGGTAGACTATCAAATTCTCTGATGTTAACTTTAAAATTATTATTATTTGGGCATAAAACAACGTCTCCACTTGGTTTCATACAAATTGAATCTAAAAAATAATATTCACAAGGATGGGAACTAATATCAAAAGAATCATATCCTTCAGTTAAAATTTCACTATTGTAAACATTATGGATTGATAACTTGAATGGTTTTTTATCATGAAAATATTCTTTCAAAAGTTTTATATAAATTTCAACTATTTCAAGATAATTTTTTATTTCGAGTTCATTTTTATTTTCTTTAAATCTCCCTTCAGAAAACATATGATTTAGAGCCCACTCCCTGATTTTTAATTCTTTTAAAATTTGATATAATTCCAACAGTTCATCTTTTGAATAATTATTTACAATTGTGATAACATCAACATTTTTTGTTAAATTTTCCCTAATTAATTTAATTGCATTTATAATTTGTTTATGATTACTATTTATTCTGACTTCATCGTGAGATTTTTTTCCATCCAAACTTATTGCAAAAGTTTTTATATCATATTTTTTCATTTTTTCAATAATTCGCTCATTTAATAGTGTACCATTTGATGAAATTGAAATTTTCCCATTAAATGAATGAATGTAATCCATTATTTCAAAAATATTGGGATGCATGAAGGGTTCTCCCCCAATTAAATAAACTTCTTTTATTCCTATTTCAAATGCTTCTTTAATAATTTTTTTTATTTCTTCGAGGGTCAATTGATTTTTCACTTCATCTAACTGATTAAAACGTGAATTATAACAATACTTACATTTAAGATTACATTTTCCAGTTATTTCAATTCTTAACCTTTTGTAATCATGCAATTCTCCCATGTATTAAATTTAAAATCAAAAGTATATAAAATTATAGTTAAAAAGTTTTATTTTCTTTTATGAATTCTTCTAAAGTAGTACTAACCTCAGAACCGCTAACCATATCTTTAATTTTTATTTTATTATTTTTAACCTCTTCTTGACCAAGAAAAATTACTTTATTGAAATTTTTTTGATTTGCATATTCTAGTGCTTTTGATACTTTTGAAAAATTTATCATACAATTAAATCCTGAATCTCTTAAAGTTTCAATTATTTTTATTGCTTCTTTTTCTTGACCAATTGAAATTACCATAATTTTGTTTATATTCAATTTTTTATTACATAAAATATTTAATCTGTCTAAACCGAATGAAAGGCCCGTTGATTGGACTCCATTAAAGATATAACTTCCACCAGCAATAATTGTTTCTTTCATTTCTTCTGTTTTTACTTCGAAGACACTCCCATTATAATAAGAAAGTCCTCTTGCAAGAGTTGGAAGGTAGACTATTTCAATTCCATATAATTTAGCACAATCAACTAAATTTTTTATTTCTGAATAATTAGAATATTTTTCAAAATACTCAACTGGATTTTTAAAAATCTCAATTAAATTTTGAGCACCATATGCTCTTAGTTCATTATATAATTCGTCTTCACTTAATTTCTCAAATTTATCTATTAATCTTATTATTTTGTCAAAATCCATTTTTTCAAGGTTTTCTTTTTCTAAAATTTCGTTTAATAATTTTCTATTATTAATATAAATAGTATTTTTAATTTCTAACTCTTTTAATATTCTTTTTACCGCAGCCAATACTTCCGCTTCATCATAAATGTCCGAACCAATTGTATCTATATCACATTGAGTAAATTCTCTAAACCTATTTTTTTTAACAGGTTCATCACGAAAAACTTGTCCCATCTGATATCTTTTATATGGAATTTTTTTATTATTCATTAATCTCTTTAGTTGAAATGTAAACTCATATCTTAGAGCAAGTTCTCTTCCCCCTCTATCTTCTAGTTTAAAAATTTCGGATACGGCCTCGTCATCAGTATTGTCTCCACGAACAAATTCTCTAAATTCTATAATCGGAGTTTCGGCAGGTTCATAACCATATCTTTCAAAATTTTTGAGAATTACTTTTCTAATTTCTGCTCTTTTAATTGCTTCTTCTCCTGAATATTCCTTGAATCCTTTTACTGTTTCCATTTTGTTTTTGATTTGAGGGTGGAAGGCGGGAATCGAACTCGCTTCTCACGGACCACAACCGTGTATTCTACCATTGAACTACAACCACCATATTGTATTTAATTAATGGAGAATCTTTCTTATAAATATTTATATTAAAAATAGAGTTTAAACTAGAGAAATCAGATTCCGAGATGGGAATAACTCCGAGTTTTAATTGTCATAGAAAAATTATGAAGTAAGTCTTTATAAAATTTTGTATTGGATTGTTTACAATAATATTTTTATACTATATTTATTTTATTATGACGTCCTCCGCACCCTGAAGGTTTGATGCTTCGCATCAAATCCTCGCTTCGCTCGGAGGGCGGTTTCCATCGGGTAAGCTTAGATAAATTTGGTACCATGATGAACTGACTGATTTCTCACATAATCCTTTACTTTATCCAATTGGACAAATCCGACTGAAGAAACAAACTTTCCCCTTCCCCATAAATGTCCC
>JAACWA010000018.1 GCA_009992175.1 archaeon | reverse complement strand
TACCAGAAACTTTAGCATTACCAGAAACTTTAGCATTACCAGAAACTTCAGCACTACCAGAAACTTCAGCACTACCAGAAACTTCAGCACTACCAAAAACCCAAGCACTACCAGAAACTTTAGCATTATCATAAACCCAAGCACTACCAAATTGACTCAAGTTTTCTTCTTTTTCAATCCAGCCACCTAAAGTCCCAGCCTTAATACCATTAAAATCTTTTAATGCTTTTATTCTTCTTAATTTTAAACCATTAAAAGATTTTATTTCCTGAGTTAATTCGTACTTCATTTTAATCACCTTTATTTTTATTATTATTTTATATAATATAGTAACTAGCCACTAACAGTGGTTTGGTGTTATTATTTTACCTATTAAATTTATCTAAGGCTTGGAATGTCTGCAAGGCAAAATAACAGACACCAAGCCGCAAAACGTTATAAACAATTAAATTTCTATCATACGTGCCTCAAAACAAATCATTTGCATTTTACTAATTGCTTCACTATATGTGAAGATTTTAGCATTTTGTAGTTCGCTATCCATTTGAGGCACTCCCATTTGAATTTTATCACCACTTATATAATTTTCACCGATTTTTAAGCGAACCATTTGCTCAAATAAGCCAAGTAGTTTATCTTCATCAATATTATAAATGTCAATCTCATTCATATTTTCACCAAAGTATGTTCTTTTCACAAATCGCATATTACTTTGTTTTTTTTATTTCTTCTATTCTGTCAATCAATTTCTGCTTCATAATTTTGCTCATATTATTCTCTTAATTGTTATATGTAAAAATACTGAATTACCAATTAAATGTCAAGCTATTATTAATTTAATTTCTTACAATATTTTTTTAGAATATAGGTTCGTTTATCAAGTGTTATGCTCCATTGTAAGTAAAATGGTCACATAATTAGTCTCTCCAAACTATTTTATCATTTCTTATGCATTTACCTTGTAAAATAACACCATTGTTACTTCTTGTAATACCTTCATATTTAGCGTAGTATTTACACATGTGTTTAACAACGTTGCATAACATAGTAAATGTTGTTATCATATCTTCCAAACATTTGATAATTTCGCAAGGAGTTTCTTTTTTCCAGCTTGCACTCGATAATAATATGGCCAATTACTAATAAAGATCTTCAACGTTCTGCCTTCATCTTGCAGACTTATCTCTGTTTTATTTGTAGGCTTCCAGTTTACATAGCTTCTACCATTTTGGTCAATTACTTCTACTCTATTTACGTTTTCTAAAAGGGTTACGAAAGGTAGCATAGCAATAACATCTGCTATTTTTACTCTCTGCAAGGGTAAATTATCTTCAAGCTCTCTCATATACTTTTTTTGACTTTCAAACACTTCTAGCAAATCCTTGTAGTTTTGTTTCCAATTATTTCTCATTAGTTCCACCTTTTTAACTTATTTCTTAATTATGCAATCAATATTTTTTACAAAAGACGACACAGCGATTCCTCATTGTTTGTACACCAAACTACTATTTGTTCTAATTTTTGAATTGTTCCATCTAAAACTCTACCCATCTCTTTCTGTAAAAACAAATCAATAGCAAAATTTGTAGTGAGTATATATCCTATAATAATCCCGTCAACCATAGGTTTGTCAGATATAGGTTTATTTTCTATCATTCTTTCAAAAAGTATTTTACTGAACCTATCAAAATCATTCTTTGTTTTAAATTTCTTTAGTAACTTTTCCATTTTATTTTCCTCAACATTCGTTTATCAAGTGTTAGACACAATTGCCAGTAGCCTTGTTGAAAAATTCTACTAAATCAGCCATCGACAATAAATATTCCTCTAATCTATTAAAACCTTCTGGTATTTCTCTTTGAATATATAATATTGTATTCCATATTCCTTTAATTAAATATTTATTTAATTCTTCTTTTTTTTGTTGATCCATTTTTACTCCCAAGCCAAATTCAGCTAACAAAAACTTCAATTTGACGCCTAACAGCGTCTGCTGATGTCAAAGATTTTTGGCTTAAAATATTTTTGTTAATGTTAATTATCATAATTATATCTTCAATAATTTTGTTAATTCATTTATTCTAGCTACTATATTATTCATTTTTAACTTATCATCTGTTTCTGGAATTAGACTTTGTAAATATTCTAATTCACTTATCTGTTGAATATAGTTTTGTGCTTTTAAAAATTCATTCATTTCCATAATTCCATTCTTACTATTTCTATTAAATATTTCTTCATAAGTCATTTTAGCATTCCTAAATTTATGTAGCGTGGAAGAACTTGTTGATAATTATTATTTAATTTATCTACAAACAAACTTAATTCACATAACTCAACATTTTACATTATAATATTATATTTATTTTCAGTTCTATATATTGTTAAACGTTTTAAGTCTAGGATGTAAAATAATTGTACATTGTCAAAACAGTCATATTGTTCTAAAGCTAAACAAAAAATTTCTTTTTCTTGATGAATAATTATTACCCAATTATATTATTTATTTTTTCATACTCTTCTAGTGTTAATTTAATATTCATTTCTCCTTAAATAAATTTATAGATTATTTCTTTGTAATTTATTCTTCCAGTGATCAATAATTTGTCCCCATTACATTATACCATCTGGATGTAGATCCGCAGCAATATTATAAATGTGAATTTCTGGAGCATTTGACGTCCTTAATAAAGTCATTAATTGAATTCTAGACAGATTATTTTTATCTACAATAATCTCATGATTCTTATCATACTTAGTATAAAAACGACCAAATGCAATATCTATCCCATATGCTATATCGTTACCATCATTATCTATTGCATTAAACCTTGACATAATTTACTCCTTTAAACACCCTTACATGTTATAATTATTTCATTTGGATTTTTAACATTAAATAGTCTTTTGTTTACTTTATATATTTCATCATTTTCTAATACTAAAAAATCATCAATATTAGGTATAACATTGGATAAATATTCTGCTAATATATTTTTATTAACATCATATACTGTAATAATAAACTGTTTTTCATTTATCAATTCTTGCATTTTAAATTTTACATATTGACCGTCACCAATAACATAATTCCATTTGTCATCTATTTCCTCCCAGAAGTCGTGTCCTTCTGGGCTTTCTATCCAATTAAATGCACAAGCAATGAAATTTTCCTTTATATTCATATCAATGTTTTTGCTAAATTCTTCATCATAATTATTATTATAATTATTTAATATATTATTTGCGATAAGAAACGCTTTAAACACTGGGTCTAGCTGTTTCATATTTACTCCTTAATTATTATTCAAGTGTATAAATTCTTGGTTATATAATCTTACCTTTAATTATTAATAACATTGTTATCCTCCACGTTTAATGATTCTATTTTGATCGTCCTTAACGAACTCTACATTATAAGAGAGTCCTTTATTTATCATTTTAGCTTGAGCTAATATTATAGCTTCCTTTACATGAAATGCGTATACTGTTATATTGTTGTGATTGGTAAATACAACAATAAATTTTGAATGTTTCATTTAAACCTCATTATTTTAATACAAAAATACCATAACCCATTACAGTTATAACATGGCTGAAATCGAATGGATTAAATGTACAACTATTTACTCTTTCAAATTTTCTAATAACACGTAATGCATCTGTTTTAGATGATATTTTACCATCAGGACCTTCTCGTATTTTAGTTATAGCATTCATCATTGCTTTAACATATCGTCTTCTTTTATATTGTGTTATCTGTTTTTTAAACATATATCCTCCATTAATTAATTCTTATTAACACTATAGTTATCATGAGATTGAAACTTTACATATAAACTTAAAAATGCACTGGTTAATACACCGGCAAATGTGGCAACTATATATCCAAAAGTACTACTAGCTACTAAGAATGCAATAGCAAATGCTAATAAATCAAACCATTTACTAAATCTTACTACCATTCTACGAACAATACTAAATTTATGCATAAGAATTGCCACAGAGAATACAAGTCCCGCGGCCACTAGCATAGCACTCATTACAAACACACCAGCAAATACAGTAGCATATAGTATAAGTAAGAATGCAGAACCTACTACTAATTTATCAAATGTTTTCATAGCTTACTCCTTTTGATTAATCTTCTAAATCATTATGTATATAAACAGCATTAACACCAATAGATTGCAATGCTTTTACATCAGATAGATTATCATCTATATGTAAATCAATACTGTTTTATCATAATCAAAACTAATTGTTTTCATTATTTACTCCATTTTATACGTAGAATAAGACATTAATAACCATGTTACCTTTATTAAGGTTTAAGCCCGCCAATATGTATCCATATCAGACAGGCTGTCTACCTCAGGGAACAACGAATTAATATCATTTTAATCTAAATTCTTATTTTTATTACTTAACATCATTCTACTATTTTAGTCTCATTTTGGGACACAAAAACGGGCGGAGATTTTCCTCTTCGAAAAAACATATCATCTCTCTAATTTCTTAATAAACTTTTTCAACATTCTTATCTTAATAGATATATCATCACAATCCCATGCTCTTCCATAACTATATATACCATTAGTAAACTTCTCACCATTTTCTATAATCCACATAACAAATTCAAGATAATTATGTTTTATATACATATGAGCATAATTAGTATCCCAAGAATTAAATAATCGATTATTTACTGCAAAAGCTAATGCATTACATATATAATAATGCTTATTTTCTTCCATTAATGTTAATGCAACCTTTAGATCATTGATTAACTCTTGTTTACGCTTATCTATCATTATTAACTCCTTTTTATAAATAATTAATACAAGCTATATAATTAATACTATATATAAACACACTAATAATATACTAATAATACCAATAATATAAATATAGTAGCTATCCATAATATAGTAGCTATAATAAATATAGTAAATACAGTAAATATAGTAAATATAGTAGTTATCCAACCAGTTACACTGATGTATCAACTGTTAATTGTCCCTATAGGGACTTTGTTAATATGTTTATATGTATTAACTAGTATTATATAGTTAGTATATAGTTATTATTCGTGGAGAATAGTTTCTCCGCCTTTTTGTGTATACAATAGTAGACACTATTTGGGCCGATTACCTTCCTTGGGTGGCATAACTCTATTTAATAGGCTATACCAATAGCCAATACTCCTTATAATACTATATACTAGTACATAATATATAGCATATAATATGCAAACTAGAGCGGTAATTATTACCACTGCTATTGTTAACAAGATTAGTAATTCCATTGGATTACCCCTATAGGGAAAAGTATCTAAATGTTTGTTTATGAGCTATAAACGCATAGTAGTTTTAGTATAATCTAAGAGAAGTAGTGGCCTTTTTATGTCTCATTATGAGACAGAAGGGGAGGGGCCGCCTCCTTATCCTCTTGGCATATTCAAAATCTTATATATAGATATTACTTATATAGATACCAGAAGCGTCTAACCCCTCGCTACGCTCGGGAGTATCAGAAGCGTTCGCTACGCTCGCGTCTGATTTACTACTGTTCTCATTAACATGCTCGCTACGCTCGCATATACAACTAATAGCTAAATCCTTATATGCATTAGCTAGTCCTTCATTGGCTTTTACTAAGACTTTAATTTGATCTTCTAATTCTTTGATATATTTATCTTTCTTTGAATTCTTTCCATATACAAAATAACCATCTTTTCCACACTTTATGCATAAAGAGTTTTCTGCTGGATACTCTTCCGCTACACACTGTGCACATGCTGATTCATCTTTAGAAATGATATTAACTAGTTTTACTTTTCTGCCTTTATACTTCATTTTAATCTCTCCAGGTTATTATCATAGCTTCTATTTTATCACCTAAGAGTGGCGAACTATAGTTTTCAAACTTCATTTTTATACTAGGATATACTTCTAGCCCATTAGGACATATTATATATAGTGGTAATTCTCTTTTGTCAGCACTAATACGTTGTAATTCTTTAATGAATGTATTAATGGTATTAGAGTTAGGGATAGGTTCTGGCGCGGCATCCTCTTCATATATGAACATATTATTCTCCTTGTATTTTTATTATGGGGCTACTATCGTCCGTTTATCCTACTATATTCAGATTCAACTGTATAGTGGATTATATAGAATAAATAATAACTATATATAGAAAGGATAGTAGTTTCCCCATAAAATCATTCTTCAAACCAATCTATGAACTGTTTAATCGCCAGATAACCAATCCATATCATTATAAGTACTAGAACAGGCATTAGTCTTTCTGGTCAAGTATGTCATTAATGGCGTTACTTACTTTATCAAACAAGCCTTTCTTTATTGCAGGCATATCTTCGAATTCTGCATCCACTGGCTGTTTTAATTCCTTTTCCAATTCAGCAAGTTGAGCTTTAAGCTTAGCTGCTTTCTTTTGAGCTTTGGTCTGTTGAGTACCAGTAGGAATTCTTTGTAATCCAACATAACCAACTACCGTATCTAACTCGGGAGTTATTTGGTTGATGGTTCTTTTTGTTGCATTAAATGCAGCGCTAAATAAGTCAGCTGCTTTGTCGAGATTTTTGTATTCTCTTCTCATTGTATTACTCCTTGTAATTGATTATTTAAATGCACTTACTATTTTAGTAAATGCTAATTGAAACTTAAATGAGCGTCTAATTCTAAAGAAGTGTATAGTATTCCACTTTGCTTTAATTGACTCAAAGAGAGTCAGTGCCTTTTCTTGTGTATCATTAACTACGACAGTATATGCACCAATAGCTTTTCCAACATCAGCTAATGACGTATACATAGTAGCAATAGCGTCTTTACATGATTTGGCTTCTCGAGTATTTAGCAAGGCAATAACCTTATCTTTGTCGTTTTTATTCACCCCTTCAACAAAATGTTTACTTTCTTTTGTTAAAAAGAATAATCCTTCAAATAATGATTGGGCACGAGATAGTGTGGCGGCAATACTCTCTTTTTCACTAATTACTATATCACATAGTTCACCTACTAATTTATCTGTATCAGTCTTATCTATGAAATTAGCAACATTATGTATATCCTTTACAATGTCACCTATAAATTCAGTAATTAAATTAATAGGCTTCTCATCCTCCTTAGATTCTATTGCCACATGCCTCCGCAACTTAAGGGTATTAATAATTTTAGCATATCTTTTATCTCCTACCATATGTGGCTGAAACTTCATTTGCAACTTTTCGCCATCTATTTCATAATTAAATCTTATGTCTTTTTCATTATCAACCTCCATTGATACAGCACCAGTAATTTGTGTATCGATTGTTATTGGGGAAATTGATACTCTAACTGTTTTATTCATTTTTAACTCTTTTTAATTATTTATAATGATTTTATTTTATACTATCCCTTACGACCGGGATCTGCAGGAATTTCTCCCCATAATTCTGTATTCCATTTATAAATTGTGGGTTGCTTACTCAATATTATAGATTGCATTAGTTGAAATGATGCGTCATTAGCATATAGTTTGCGGGACTCTTTTCCCATGCGACCATTAGCCCAAGCTATAGCAGTAACACTATCACTCCATATAATCTTTCCTGGAAATTTAACTGTAGCAGATGCAATTCCGCCCAACTCATACCAATTATTAGTATGCGGAGTGTTATAATGTTTCTTAAATAATATTTTACCAGTATGGTCGGTGACAATAAAACCACCAGGACCAGGGTTGCCGCTGGTATACCCATCAACATATACATAATCTTGACGTGGGATATGACTAGGTAAAAACTGCACATGTTCCATCTTAACCTCTTAATTTAATAATTTATTCATTACTTTTACACCACCAGTCACTGTGCATAAACAGTCCTCATTTGAGGCATGTATGAGCGCCTCTGAGGCTAAATCTTTAAGCTTCTGCCTCAATGTTCTGGCTGTAGCAAAAGGTAGCTTAGATGCAATGTATAGAGCAAATAAACCATTATGCTCTTGTAGATATCCATCAATAGTATTTATGTTCGTAATGCTACTTTTAATGATCATACCATTAGGTATCGCGGCACTACACGTATACTCCTCGAATATATCTAT
>JAACWA010000013.1 GCA_009992175.1 archaeon | reverse complement strand
AACTCCGGAGATTAATGAAACACCTAAAAGAAACATTTTTTTTGAATTCATGACTTAATTCCTTAAATTTAATTTTTAGATTCGAAAACTAACCCTATGGCAAATGAAATTGAGATAAATATAAAGAAGAAGGGAAATAAAATCAAACTAACTTGTAAAAACTACCCAAAATCAAGGTTTCTTTCAATGGAATTTATTATATGGTCTCCTTGAAGATTGAAAAACCAGATTCCGAATAAGGGGAAAAAGAAAATCATAAAGAATTTCTTAAAATTAGAAAACTCATTTAGAAAAGTCATAACATCACCTTTTATAATAAATTATTAAATTAAGTTATTTCATTAAACTCTTTTGTGAAATAGGTTATTTTTAGCTATTTCAAGGTATTTCAAGGGTATTTCAGAGGGTGAAATACGTAAAACTAGTTTTTTCATTTGTTTGAACTTCGGTGTTCAAGGGTATTTCTTCAAACCTAAGCGGTTTGGAGTGGTTTTTCTTTAGAATCTTTATCGACTCCAAAGGTATTTCAAATTTTTCTAGGTAAAATCTTTTTGACAAGTTAAGAAAATTTTAAGTTTTTCTTTTTTGTCGTGTCGATTTTATAGTTATATTTTTGAAATTTTGGTGTTTAATTGATTGAATATGAGGGAGATAGTTTGATTAATTTTTTCCAGCCTTTAACGTTTCTTTCTTCTTCGATTTGAATAATTCCTTTTTCTAACAATTTATCTTTTACAACATTTCCTTTTCTTGAAGAAAGACCAATTAATTGGTATAATTTGACTGTAGCTAGATTATGGTTAAGGTTAGACATCAAGAAATTAACAAGGGAAAGTTCTTCTTTTGTAAGGGTGTCTGGAAGTTTAATATTCTCTTTTATTGGAGTTCCATTTTGGACAACTTCTTTTTCTTGTTTTACTTTTAACTTTTCTGAAAGAGCTCTGTTTACAACAATTAGAACATCTTTTTTAGAATAATATCCTGAGACAATTCCTGAATCTAAAAGTCTTTCAACTTGAATTAGAGTTTTTCCTTCACTTAATTTTGACTTAACGAATTCGAACAAAACTTTTTGAGTTTTGTTAAAATCTTCAACTAAAACAATTTCTTTCTCTTTAGCTTTTTCAGCCTTAATAATAGCTTTTTCATGTATTTTAACTTCTTTTGGAGTCTCTTTATGAACAACTTTTTCTTTAAATTCTGGATCATTTTTTTCAATTTCAAAACCTTCAATAACACAATCCATCTTACTTTTTATTTTTGAATCTTCAACACTTGAACTTCTTAAATCTGTAAAAGGAACTTCAATTAAGAAAGGAGAATTATATCTTTCTGAAAGTTTAACAATTGCTGAACCCACAGGAAGTTGAGTAAAAATTTCCTTCCTATCTCTTAATTGCATAAGAGAACTTATTTCATCTAAGTCTTGAGGAAGCTGTTGTTGGAATGCAACATGGCAGGCACTGTTACCAATTACCGTATCACTTAATTTTGAAGAATGTTGATCTAAACAAATAAGGGAAGTTCCATATTCACGCATTTCTCTATAAATCATATCTGTTACTGATTCACTCATAAACTTTGCTTCTTTCTTTAAGAAAATGTTATGGGCTTCATCAACTAGAATTGCATGGTTAAATTCTTGAGTGGATTTTTCATTTCCTGCTTTCTTTAATTTATAGATATAAGTTAAAATATATTCACAAAAGAATTTCTTTTCAATATTTGAAAGGGAATTCAGTTCAAAAATAACTCTTTTGTCAAAAAGGTCTTCAACTGACAAACTTCTTTTTCCATCATAATTAACAACCTTTCCAAAGTCTCCGAAAGTTAAAACTGTAGCAATACGTAATGCACTTTCATACCACCCTGTTTCTCTTCCTTTTGAGTCTCTAGCTTTTGCTTCAAGCATACGTCTAACGTGTTCCCAATTAGGATAAAGTCCTGAACCTTCGTAAACTCCCCAACCTTGAAAAGTTTCATCTAGTGTTTCTAAAAGAATTTTATGAACTCCAAAAGAAACATTAAAACTTTCAGTTAACAAATCACAAAGAGTATTTATCCATTCTTTTGGATTAACTCCTTTTGGAGGTCTGTTAATATTTGTTTTAAATAAATTACTAATTGAACTGTTTCCAACTGTAAAACACATTACCTTGGGGTCAGCCTGTATTAAAGGTCTAAAACTTTTTTTCCAATCAAAAACTAAGAAAGGTTTATCCTTTTCTATAAAATTTTTCAAAATATTCAATGCAAAAGTTGTTTTTCCACTTCCACTCATCCCAGTAATACAAACATGTCTTGGCCAATCTTTTTCTCTTAAATTGAAGGGGAAAAGTTTTTTTCCTGCATAAGTCACATCTGCTAAAGCATATTTTCCTTCCAAGGATTCTTTTTTTGGAGGTTCAAGAAAAAAGTCTTTATCTAAAAGTTTGTTTAAATGTTTTTGGTAAAGTCCAGCTAAAATTTCAAAAATTTCTCCTTTTTCTTCAAGACTTCCTGCATTCATATATCTAAAATAAACTTCATCAATTTTCTTTCCAAGTATTGGTTTTAGTTTTCTTGCAATTTCTTCTACGGAGATTAAATATTTATTCATTTTAAAATTGATTCTCCTTTGCTTTTTCTATAAGGACGAAATTCTTCATACCAATTATAAATTTCTTGAACGGACTTTTTAGAGATATTATTCATAGAAATGAATTGTTCTAAATTCATTGAATTCAATTTGTGAATATTATAATAAAAGTCATCTCTATGAGAAAACTTTCCATCTGAAAAACTTAAATCAATATGAGTTTTTTCTTTATGTTCTTCCCAAAGATTTACTTCAGTGGGATTTTTTCCATAAATTGTTTTTAATCCTGCTAATTCAAAAATTTGCATAACACAATCATAAATTTTCCTTGAGGGGGCTCTAACTGCAGTATCTTTTACTGAGGGTAAATAAAGCCTTGACTTTCCATCTAACTTAAACTGTCCATTTTTTTCCCTTGCATTATCAAAAGTGTCTTCCTTATCTTCATCTTGAACATAACTTGTAATTTCTCTTCCTTGTAAATCAAAAACTTTAAACTTTTTTTCTTTAACATAGTTTCCAAACTCATGAACCCCTGGTTTTGATTCTTTTGGAGCCATAAACCTTAAAATTCCTTCTGTAGATGTTAAGGGAGCATTTCTATATATTAATTCATTTGCAGCCTCGTTTGACACAACTTTATTTGGAGAGTAAACTCTGTTCATTAAAGCATTATCTGTAAGTTTTTTTAAATTATTCATTTTATTCTTCATCTCCTAAAATTTTAGTGAACATTTTTAGTCTATCTTCTTTTTCTGTTAATTCTCTTTCATATTCCCTTAATTCTTTTTTAAGAAGGGCTATATCTTTCCAACATCCAATTTTCTCATTCATTTGAAGTTCAGAAATTTCAATTTTTTTATGTCTTAAATCATTTTTTTCTCTTGTAGGATCACTTGAAACAATCTGCATTTTTTCATTTTCTGAAAGATATCCTTTAATCTCGGATTTTAAATTTTCACCTTCTTCATGGATCTTCCTACTTAATTTTTCTCTCCCTTGAATCATCTCATGAATTTCTGAAATTGATTTTTTTAGGGCCTCAATTTTAGACTTACCAACTTCTCCAAAAGCCCCTTCACTAGAGGTTATTTCGTGGTTTTTCGGCATTTCGAACTCTGAAAAACCCTGCTTTAAGATATTCTTTGTATCTAATTCCATGATTTTACTACTAAATAGTTACTTATAAATCTTTCTCTTTTGTTGTGACTAAAGAAAGGTAAAAAGAGGTTTAAAAATTGGAAATTTTGGACTTTTTTTGGAATAATTAGAAATAAATAAAATGTGGTACGGGCTCAAAACCTGTGTTTTTAAAAATAGTTGTAATAAGAAAAACAAAATTTTTCGGGATTCGTTCGAATCTATTTTAGATGTGGATACTAGGATTCGAACCTAGGTAAGCATAAGCTAACGGATCTTGAGTCCGTCCCGTTTGACCACTCCGGCATATCCACCTATTAGAAACCTTCTGGTTTCCCTTATCAAAAACAAATGCCCAAACTATATATAAAGTTTGGGGGAACCAAAAGTTTATAAAAGAAGTTAAGTTAAAAATTTTACCTGCGAGTAAAAAGCGCATAGCGGGAAATTTATTTCTCGTTAGAATATCAGATGAAATCAAAAACAAAAGTAGAAAATCAATTAGAAAGGAAAACTAACCCTGAATTAGTTGAAACAATTATCTTAGCTAAGAAAAACCCTAAATGGATTGAAGTTGCAGCGATTTTGGCTGGTCCAAGAAAAAAGAGAAAAAATGTTAATTTGAAGGAATTAGAAAAGATTTCTTCTGAAATCGTCGTTATTTGTGGAAAAGTCCTGAGTGAAGGAGAAATTTCAAAGAAAATGAAAGTTGTTGCACTTAATTTCTCTGAAAAAGCAAAAGAAAAGTTAAAGAAAGCTGGATGTGAAGTAAGAACAATCATGGAAGAAATAGAAAAAAACAAAGAAGCAAAAGGAGTTAAAATTTTAAAATGAAATTAATTGATGGAAGAGGAGCGGTTCTTGGAAGATTAGGAGTTTTTGCAGCAAAGGAAGCTCTTAGAGGAGAAGAAATTACAATTCTAAATTGTGACCAAATAATAATTACTGGAAACAAGAAATCAATTGAAGAAGACTTCAAAATAAAGAGAGGTAGAACTGGTTCAACTATGCAAGGCCCTAGACATCATGCAACAAGCGAAAAAATTGTTAAAAGAGCAATTAGAGGAATGCTTCCAAATTACAGAGAAGGAAGAGGAAAGATGGCTCTTCAGAGAATAAAATGCTTTGTTGGAGTTCCAAAAGAATATGAAGAGAAAAAATTAATTTCATTACCTAAATCAAAAAAAATTAAATTTGCTGAGGTAAGGGAATTTACAAAACAAAATGGAAGGAATTGAAAAAAAATATAAGAAAGAATATTATTCTGGAAAAAGAAAGGCTGCAGTAGCAAGAGCTATTATAAAATCTGGAAATGGAAAAATTACTTTTAACAAAAAAGATTACAAAACATTACAAATGTTTGACAAATTAAAATTAGAAGAGCCTGTGAGAATTGCTGAACAAATTCTTGGTAAAGTTGATTTTAATATCGAAGTTGAAGTTCATGGTGGTGGTGGAAAAGGACAAATTGATGCTGCAAGACTTTCTATTGCAAAAGCAATTGTTGGATTCACTAAATCTGAAGAATTAAAACAAGCTTATGTTGATTATGACAGAAACCTTCTTGTAGCTGATGTTAGACGTAAAGAACCAAACAAACCAGGGGACTCAAAGGCAAGAGCAAAAAGACAAACTTCTTACAGATAATTTTATAAAAGCTTTCTTCTTAACAAAAAGATATACTTAAAATTGACTTGGCTCAAAAGTATTTTTTCTATTTTATTGGGACTAATGGTAGGATTAATTTATTCTTCATTTTATGAAACTTTTGGAGGACAAAATAATCTTTGGGTTTATTTTGTATTGGCTTTCCTTGTAACATTTATCTTTATTTACTTTATATGGAGCTTTTTTCAAAAAAGATAATTTATTTTATTCCCAGCCTTTCCAACTTATCTTGAACATGATTAAATAACGTTGAAGAAAGAATTGGTTCATGATTTCCTTCGTGAACTTCTCCATCAAATTTTATTTTACCTAAATAAGTAAAATTTCTTAAAATTTTTTTCATCCCATTAACTGAGAATCCATATTTTTTTGAAAGTTTATTTAAACTTATTTTATTATCTTGAAATTCTAAAAAAATGTTTTCAACAACACCCCAATTTTCTGCCTTAACCAATTTATTTTCAACAATTTTATATCCAAAAGGGGCACGTGAGACAACCTTCCCTTCCTTTGCCTTTTTTATCATTCCTTTTTTTTGTTTTGAGTTTCCAAATCTATTTTCTCTTCTAAAAGTTTCTATATCTTTGAAATTCACTTTCTCTGAAAGATATTCAAAAAATTTGGTTTTTTCTTCAGGAGCAAAATAAGCACAAAAATCACAAAGAATAACTCCAAAAAGTCTGATATTTTTGTCTCCCTTGTAATTACACTTTGAGCAAATCCCTTCCATTAAGAAATTAAGATTTCTTAGTTTAAATTATTAATGAAATAAAACAAAAAAGATTTTGAAAAGAGCAATTGTTAAAACAAAAACAATTGTTTCAATAACTCCAGTCTTACTCTCTTTTAGATGTTCATGCATTGAAGGAACTATATCCGAAAGAGCAATATAGAGTAATCCTCCTGCTGAAATAAGAACCACATAAGGAATTACAAAAGAAATCTTTTCGAGAACAAAGTAACCAAGAACTCCCCCTAAAACAGCTGAAAGCGCTGAATAGAAATTTAGTAAAAGTGCTTTATTTTTTTTGAATCCACTATGAATTAAAACTGCAAAATTTCCAACTTCATGAGGAATTTCATGAACTAAAACTGAAAAAGTTACTAATATTCCAGTTGAATAATTTAATAAAAAAGCCCCTGCAATTAAAATCCCATCAAAAAAATTGTGAAAAAAGTCTCCTCCTAAAATTAAAGCTCCTTCTGGTTTTGTGTGAGTATGTTCTTTTCCACAGTGATGCCAATGAAGAAAGGTTTCAATTAAAAAGAAAGAAACAATTCCAATTACAATATAAATAAGTGAGAAAGCAACCTCTCCAGAGGGAATTTCAGAAAAAGACTCGGGAATTAAATCAAAGAAGACTACTGAAATTAAACTTGCAGCAGCAAAAGAAATCATATAGTGAATAAATTTATGAATATGTTTGTTTGAAATTAAAATCCCAATAAAACTAACTAAACTTACTACAAAAGTCGCAATTATAATCTCAACTAACACTAATTAATTTATCAAAAATTCTTTATAAATATTTACTCCATCAAATTGTCTAACGGGCTTTTTATTTTCTTTAATTCCTCTGTTGAAACATGGGTATAAATTTGGGTTGTACTTAAATCACTGTGTCCTAAAAGCTCTTGAATTTTTCTAATATCAACCCCTTCTTCTAAAAGATGTGTTGCAAAAGAGTGCCTTAAAGTGTGACAATGAACTTCTTTTTTTATTCCTGCCTTTTTTGAAGCATTTTTCACAATTTTTTGAATATTTCTTGAAGACATCTCTTCAGAATTTCTTCCTGAGAAAAGATAAATTTCACTATTTTCTTTTTGTTTTTCTGCTTGGCGTTTTAATTTTGAAAAAATAAATTTTGGGATATTAAAAATTCTGTCTTTTTTCCCTTTCCCTTGTTTTACATAACCCACTTTTTCTTCAAAATTTAAGTTTTCTGGTTTAAGAGAAATTAATTCTGAAACTCTTAATCCTGCAGCATAAATTAAAGAAACCATTAATTTTGATTTTTTTGTGTTTATTGAATTTAGTAAGTCCTTCAATTCTTTTTTTGTTAAAACAGTGGGAATTCTTTTTTCTCTCTTTGGTCTTTTTATATTTGAAGTCAAATCATTCTTTAAAATTGAAGAATAAGCATATCTTATCGCCGCAAGAAACATAATTATTGAGATTGAAGAACGGTCAGAAAGGTTTTCTGCGATGTACATTTTAACATCATCTTCATTAACCTTGTCCGGATCTTTTTTTATAAAATTAAAAAAAAGTTCATTAGACTTAATATAATTTTTTAAAGTATAAGGGGAATTTTTAGAAATTTTTAATTCAATTTCTAATTTTTTTAAAAATTCTTCTTTATTCATAGTTTAATTAAAAATTCTTTTAATTGTTTTTTAAGAATTTTATTATTAACAAAAAGAATAGTTTTCATTCCTATTTTTTTTGCGGGGGAAAGGTTCCAGCTTCGGTTATCTATAAACAGAACTTCTTCCGGATTTACTTTTAATTTTTTTAATAGAATTTTATAAATTTTGGGATTGGGTTTTCTAACTCCTACATCACAAGAAACAATAATCGGGTTAAAAATTTTATAAAATTTTAAAGGAATAAGGGGTTCTTTTGATAAATGCCATTGGTCTGAAAGAATTGCTACTTTTATTCCTTCTTTTTTTATTCTTTTGGCAAAATTTAACAGTCGCTTATTTTCACTTACTCTTTTAAGATAAACTTTTGAGAAAATTTTTTCAATTCTTTTTTCACTAAAACCTAAATTTTTTGAAAGATTTTTAAGAAGTTCTTTTTTTGAAATGAGTCCTTCCATAGAATTTGCATAATTTGTGTCAATTGAATCTAAATAATCATCTAAATTTAATTTAAATTTACTTGCAAACGTTTCTTGAATTCCTTTTTTATAATGTCTTTTTACATTTAGTTGAAGAACTCCCCCCCCATCAAAGACTATAACTTTAACTTTCGAATCTCCTCTCATTTAATGATTATCCGAACTTTCTTTAAATAATTATCTTAATAAGGACTACTTCTTTTTTGGGAGTCTGCCTTTGAACAACATTCTTTGATTAATGTACATTAAAACCACAGAACCCACAATAAATATCCAATCTATTTTGAAAGAAAGATACAAAAAAATCAGAGCTAAAACTGAATTAAAAACTACCTGTTTATTCATTTTTTTGAACATTCTTCTAAAAACCGAAACTTCTTTTTATACTTTATTAAATTCCTAAAAAGTTATAAACCAAATTCACTAATTTCCTTTAATGAAAAAAGGAATGAAAACTTGGATTTCAATTTAAAATGGTTTATGAAGTTTTAATAAAAGGGCTTCTTGTTGGGTTTACTGCAGCATTGCCTTTCGGACCTCTTGGTGCACTTTGTGTAAAAAAAAGTTTGATTCCTAGAAATTTGGGGGGATACTTCACGGGATTTGGAGCTGCCTGTGTTGATGCATTTTTTGCTCTTGTTGCGGGATTTGGGATAACAATTATTTCCAAATTTCTGATTAATAATGAATCTTCAATTAGGGGAATTGGGGGAATTTTTTTAATTTTCTTGGGACTTAAGGAATTAAAAACTAAGGTTTTAACAAAAGTTAAAGTTAAGAATGAACATAAAGATTTTTTGAAAGAATTTTTCTCAGGATTTTCTCTTGCAATGGCAAATCCTTTTGTAATCTTCACTTTTTTAGCTCTTTATACTATTCTCGGTTTATGGAAAATTGCAGGAGATTATGGACTTTCGGCCCTTTTGGTTTTATCTACCTTCTTAGGTTCATTCTTAGGACTTGCCTTTTTGAATTGGATGGTAATTCACCACAAACACCGATTTAAAGAAAAAACTCTTAATAAGGTAAACAAAATTCTTGGAGTAATTTTGGTTGGAACTGGAATTTATTTACTTTTTCAGACCCTACTAATTTAATAAAAAGAATAAAAAGATTTCTTGATTATCTTTATCAGGAGGAAATATTTTAACCATGAAGCATTCATTTTTTTTGGAATTTTAATGGTATTTGGAACTCTCCTTAAATTAGGAGGATATTTTATAATAGATTCTGACTGGTTTTGGTTTCTCGCTGGACTTGCAATAACGATAGAGGGAATTATTGCACTTGTAAAACAAAAACAATTTGATAAAAAATATAAAATTGTTTTGAAGAAATAACAAAATAGAAACCCTTTAAAACCTCTAAACGTTTCTAAAATTAGAAAATGTCGGGAGAAAATGTTAAGGAAGTATTATTCTGTTAGAGGCCGTTTAATATTAAACTATATACAAAGGAGGAATTATTAAAATGAGTAAAAAACTTTTTGTAGGGAATCTTCCCTTTAAGGCTGGAGGTAATGAGCTTAAGACACTTTTTTCAAAATATGGAGAAATTGAAGAAGCAACTGTTATTTCAGACAAATTTACAAATAGATCTAAAGGATTTGGATTTGTGACTTTCACTAATGATGCTGATGCAGACAAAGCAGTGAAGGAATTGAATGAATTTGAATTTGAAGGTAGAAAATTGACTGTTAACGAGGCTAAGCCTCGAGAAGAAAGAAATTAAAATTTCTTTCATAAAAATCAATTTATTAGAAATTGATTTAAAGAAAGGAACTAAAGTCCTTTCGTTTTAATTTTTATTTAATCTTTTTTGTAGATTTTTTATTTTATTTTTTATTCTTATTACGTTCTCAAAGTCGAGTTTTTCGGCACAGAGTTTCATATCTTTTTCTAACTCAATTAAAAGGTTTGGAATCTCTTTTTTAGGTATGTGGTCTACATCACTTACCTCAACCACTTTTTCTTTTATTGGTTTAATTATTGTTTTTGGGGTGATATTGTTTTCTTCCTTGAACTTTCTTTGAATTTTTTTCGAAATTTCTTCTGGAGTTTGAGAAAGGATTGGCTCATTGTGTTCAGGACAATATGGAACTCCAATTCTAGCATAAAGAAGTCTCAAGTAATCATAAACCTCTGTAACAGTTCCAACAGTAGAACGAGGATTTTTTGAAGTTGTTTTTTGCTCAATTGAAATTGCAGGGCTTAATCCCTCAATAGAATCTACATCTGGCTTGTCCATCATTCCAATGAATTGCCTTGCATAAGAAGAAAGACTTTCAACATCCCTTCTTTGTCCTTCAGCATATAGGGCGTCAAATGCTAAGGTTGATTTTCCTGAACCTGAAAGTCCAGTCAAAACAATAAACTTTTCTTTTGGAAGAGTAAGACTTATGTTTTTTAGGTTATGCTCTCTTGCTCCCTTGATAATTATTTCCTTCATAAATAAATTTTAGAAGAGTTTTCTTTTAAACTCTTCATGTAAATTCAAAAGTGATTTTCAAAAAAGGAACCTAATTTTTAATTAGTTATTCGGTGAAAAGGACAATTCCTTTAAGGGGATCTTTTCCTTCTTTTTTCAAATTTTGTTCACTAAGGAACCATTAATAAAACAATTTTTGAAATTTTAACTCTCACTTTAGCTTTTTTAACACACAAATTTTTTCAAAAATTTTTTAGATCTTTGTTTTTAACAAAATTTTCATTTTTTGGATTTAAGGGTACAATATGCCCTAAAAAAGGGCCATTTTCCTTAGTTCGTACAATATACCTTGTGCGAACTTTTCCCTCACAAACCCCTTTTTCCTCTAAAAAGGGCTTATTTTGAGCTATTTTTGGCTTAATATTAAAGGAAAGGTCTATTCTGATATTTCTAAAACCTCTTTTTTAATTTTCTTTAAAAATTGGGGTTCCAACTTTGAACTAAGGTTTTTTAGTACAACCATAGAGATTATAAGAACTTTTTACCTTTAATTTTCTCTTTATTTAGGACCTTTACTTCTTTCTCAAATAAAAAGGGGTAATCTCTTTTGATTATAAGAACTTTTTCAAGAGGAAATTAATATTTTTTATGAAATGGTTTATATTCTTATCCTTAAGGAAACACCCTTACCTAATTATTCGAACTATTTAAAGAGAAAAAATTCTTTTTTATAAAAAATTTAAATAAAATATGTTAAGGAATTTAATTTCTCTTGATTATAAGAACTTTTTACTAATAAATTTTTAGTAATCCCTTCTTTTTGAAATTCTGGAGGGTTTTACCTTCCGAAAAAGATTTTGTTGAATTTCATCAAAAACTAAAAAAATAAACCTTCAAAATTTTTAAAAATTTGGAAATTTTCTTTACACTTAGGTAACCAAAGTTTAAAGTTTAATATTTTAGATCAAAAAAACAAGAAAAACACAGTGAAAAACAGCTGTTTAAATTATAAAAAGATATTTAAAACTCAATTTACGTCGGAAAAGGACCATAAAATGAACCAGAAAAGAAAAGAAAAAAGGGTTCTTTTCTAGGTGTTTATGGTTGTTTAAAGCTGTTTAAGACTGTTTAAACAGCCTTTTTTTGCCCTTAAACAACTTTTTTAGCTGTTTAAAGGTGTTTAAACAACTTAAATTTTGAACAAAAAAGATGAAAAAAGGCCGAAAAAAAGGAGGAAAAAGAAGAATTTTCCCGTCATTAAAAGAAACATTTTTAAACAAACTTTTCTTGAAATAGGTATGTTCGGATTTTTTAGACCAAAAAAAATTGTTGAAGAGGTAAGAGAAGAAACAAAAA
This sequence comes from archaeon, assembly GCA_009992175.1. GTDB lineage: Archaea > Nanobdellota > Nanobdellia > Pacearchaeales > GW2011-AR1 > GW2011-AR1. The sequence continues at coordinate 24,637 of JAACWA010000013.1, read as the reverse complement.
AAGGTTTTGAAGCAGTAAAAAAGGACATTCTTTCTGTTGGGGATTGGATTAAACACCTAGATTCTGAAAAAAAAGTTCATAAAGATGAAATAAACACCCTAAAAGAGAATTTGTCGTCGATAAAAGAAGAAATAGAAGAAATAAAAAACACCCTTTCAGTCTTTGTTGATTTAAACACAAACGGCCGTTCAAACAGGCTGTTTAAAACAACTAAGCCTCTGTCCAACAAACAAACAACTGTTTTTGATGTTCAAACAGATGTTCAAACAGATGTTCAAACACCAAATTTAAGTAGTTTTTCAGTTACAGAGAGAGCAATCTTGTTTTTACTTTTAAATACTGACATGAAGCTTAGCTATGAAGACCTTGCAGCAATGCTAAATAAAGAGAAATCAACCATAAGAGGCCAAATAAACACGATAAAATCGAAAAGTGAGAGTTTGATTGAAGAAGTAGTTGAAAAGAATGGTAAGAAAAGGGTGTATATTCCTGAGAAAGTTAAAGAAAAACTACTCAAAAAGCAAAAAGTGAGAGTAAAAAGTGGGAAAAAAGGTGGTGAAAAACAGAAAAAGGAGAGTTAGATAAAGAAGATAAGCTAAAACCTAAAAAAAGAGGGTTAGATTAAAAAAGAAAGGATAAAGGAAAGAAGAAAGTGAGTTAAAAGTTATTTTGTATACCGAATAATTAGTTAAAACAAGGTTTAAACTAAAAATAAAACCTTTTTAGAGCTCAATTAGCTTTAATATGGTGTTTAAGGATGCAATTTTTTTCAAGCTTTTTGACACAAAAAGGCGTATTTCTTTGTTATTTATCTTCTTTTTTTCAAGAGGAATTCCTTTGAAAATCAATCTTCGTACATAGTCCCTTATAGAACTCTCAGTCAAAGAAAGTTTGTTAGAAAGAGACTTATAGTCGGAAAACCCTTTTTCTTCTTCCATTTGGTAAATTGCTGAAAAAATAACCATCTCTTGATTAGTCAACCTTTTGAATTTTAGCCTTATTTCCTTCTTTAATCCGTCAAGGGATTCTAAAAGTCCAGAAAACTCTTCAAAAGAGTTTTGATCTTTCCAAGAAGGAATTTCTCCCTCTGAAAAGAGCCTTTTGTTTGTTTGTCTGTCTGTCTGTCTGTCTGTCTGAACCCCTTCATTTCCTATGGAAATACCTAAATTTTGGGCATTTCTAAGCTTAAAATGGAGAGGGTTTGTCTTATTTTCAGTAAAAACTGACTTAAATTGCTCTTCTTCTGTCTTAATCTCTTTATCTTTAAAAGAATTAAATTTATTATTTAAAGAACAAATAGAATTTATCACTTCTATTAATCCTTCCCTTGTTTGAAAGATTTCATCCTTCATTTCAATAAATTTTTTATTTAGATCATCAAAGTCCTCTTTAACTTTTCTAAAAGCATTTTTTATTTCATCCATATTTTAAATTGAATATTAGAGTTTAAAAAAATTGATATAATCAAAAAGAACTTTCCTTTTGTTTTTTAGAATAAACTTCATAAGCAGAAGGGGAAAGTTTCCATCTTAATCTTAATTTATATTTTATTCCTTCCTTATTTTTAGAAATTTCAAGAAGAAGTCCTTTTTCCTTTAATTCCATTAACATTTTCTTAGTAAATTCTTCATCTCTTGCAATTTCCTTTGCAACATAAGAAGTAAAAATAGGACGAGGATTTTCCCTAAAAAGATAAAAAAGGATTTGTTCTGAAATCTTTTCTCTTTTTTCTTTTGAGATTTTCATAACAAGAAAAAGAAATTTGAGTTTAATAACTTTTTTTAAGAAAAATCACTCTTTTTTTGGAAGAGTTAAAGAAGGTAACCTGAAATGGGGAGGAAGGTTTAGTTCTTCTTCAAGTTCTAGGGATTTTACATTTGTTTTATTCAAAATTCCATTGAAAAGGGTTAATTTTAATTCTTCTTTTATTTCTTTCTTTTTCCAATTTTTTAAGATTTCTTTTGCCTCTTTTGAATTAAATGAAAGGATCATCTTTCCTTCTAACTCAATTTTAGCAATTTTTTCTGAATAATTAAGTCCAGAGAAAAAAGTAAATTCAAGAAAAGAAACATCTGACTTTGAATTTTGAGGAAGCTCTTTAATAGATTTGATCTTGAGAGCAGATTCAATTTTAAGGTTCTTCATTTCTTCTGACTCCTTTTCTGCAAAAATTTTAGTGTAATAAAAACGAACTAATTTCATCTTAAAATTAATAAAAAATCTTTGTTTTTAAATATTTGTGTTTAAAATTAAATTAAATCTTCTTCAGAAACAATTACAAAATCACCAATTGCAATTATAGAGGAATAAGGAATCAAAAGTTCATTCTCGCTTGACCTTTCAAGATTAAGATTTTTAGTATAGATTGTTGAATCTTTTAACACCAGATTGATTAATTCTCCTGATTTTGTTTCAAAAGAAGTATCTTTTACAAAACCTAATCTTTTTCCTTCTTTTGTTACTATCATTTTTCCCAGCAAGGAATTAAAGGGCATTTTTTCTGATTGCATGTCTTTCTTAAAGAGAGTTAATTTATAAATTTATCTCTAAACAAGAACATGCTTTAAATGATTTTTTTAAACTATTTTCAAATTTAATAAAAGTTTAAGGTAAATAAAAAAGTGTAACTAAATAATTAATTAAAAAGTATATAAATAAAAGTTGATTTAGGAGATTGTTCCTCAAAAAGAGGGAAGAAAGGACTCTCACCCCTTCATTTCTATTGGAGTTTTTATTTTTAAGTTTTTTCTTTTTTTGATTGTTTTAATTTAATTTAAAAAAATTTAGGGTTTAGAGTATATATATAATATAAATAAATTATATTATTATATATAATATAAATAAATTATATTATTATATATATAGAATATAAAAATTAGGAAAATAATTTATAAAAAAGAAAAATTAAAAAAAGAATTTTTTGAAAAAATTCAAATTTCCATAAGAAATAAAGGTGTTTTTCTTTTTGAGTAGTCATAATCTTTTATATAAGTAATTCTTTTTTTCTCCTTGAAACTCTTAATAAAAAGGACAACTTCCAAAGGAAATCAACGTGTCACACTTTAGAAGGATTAATTAAATAAAATAAAAAACAAAAAAACAAAAAAATGGATGCAGAATTAGATAAAATATTTGACTCATTTGATAAAAATATTATTTTCAAAGACAAATCTTTATTACAATCAAACTATAAACCAGAAACAATACCCCATAGAGAGAAAGAGATAAATCAAATTGCTTCGATTCTTGCACCAGTTTTAAGAGGAGAAAAGACAAGTAACCTTTTTTTATATGGAAATACCGGAACAGGAAAAACACTTTCTATTTTTAAAGTTCAAGAGGCCCTTGAAAAAAGAATGAGAAAAGCGTTGGATTCTGGATTTGAATTAAAAATACAATATATTAATTGTAAACTAAAACAGGTGGCAGATACGGAATATAGAATTTTGGCTGAAATAATTAGACAACTTGGAGGAGAGGTCCCTTCGACTGGTTTACCTACTCGGGCCGTTTATAGTAAATTTATTGAGATGGTTGATGACAAAAAACAACTATTAGTCTTGATTTTGGATGAGGTTGATCAACTTGTTAAAAAAATTTCAAATAATTTTTTATATAACCTCACAAGATTAAATTCTGAATTATCCAAATCCCAAATTTCTTTAGTTGGAATTTCAAACGATTTGACTTTTTTAGAAAATATTGATCCTAGGGTTAAAAGTTCCTTGTCTGAAGAAGAAATCATTTTTTCTCCTTATAATGCCTTACAAATTCAAGATATTCTTTTGAAAAGGGTTGAAGGAGCTTTTAAGGAAAAGGTTTTGGAACCGGGGGTAGTGGCAAAATGTGGGGCTTATGCAGCAAGAGAATCTGGAGATGCAAGGAGAGCCCTTGATTTGTTAAGGGTTGCAGGAGAATTAGCCGAAAGAGGAAATTCAAAAAAAGTGACGGTTGAACATATTGATGAAGCAAAAAGTAAAATAGAGAGAGATAAAATTTTAGATGTAATTACAAACCATCCCAAACAGTTTCAAGTAGTCCTTAATTCAATAATTTTTCTTTCAGAAGAAAAGAAAAAAATTCCCTTTTTTACAGGAGAAGTTTATAATACATATCATAAACACTGCACCTCATATAAAATTGAACCCCTTACACAGAGGAGAGTAGGAGACATTATTCAAGAGTTTGATATGTTAGGGATAATTAATGTAAGGGTAGTTTCAAAAGGAAGGGGGGGAAGAATGAGAGAAATAAAATTGGTTATTTCAAATGATATCCTAAAAAAGGCGAAAGAGATAATTAATTCCTCTATAAATTATGCATAATTTAAAATTTAATTTAGATAAAAATGAATCAAGAAGAAATCCAAAAAGTGTGTTTAGAAAAGAATGTTTTATTAGAGAAACCTCTTTTTGATTTTTTTTCTTCTTTTGAAAATTCTCTAGTTTTGGGACTCCTTTTGGAAAAGATAAAAACTCTTTCAGGCAAAAGGTTCATTACCAATTCTCTTTTTGAAAAAAATAAAAAAGAGATGAGTGAATTTATTGAAAAGAGTAATTTAAGTAAAGAAATAAATCAAAAAGAATTTTATGATCTTTTAAAAATATCTTCCAAACAGAAAGAGGAAGAAATTTCTAAAGGGGGGGGAGAAGTTAAGGTAGTTTCTTCCATAGGGTCTTTAGGCAAAAAATTAGAGGTAAAAGACTTTGTTGCCCATTTTAGAAATAGGTATGAAGAGGTGAAAGAAATTCTTCAAGAAAGAAAAGGACTTGACAATCTTTTTTCTATTGATAAAATTTCAAACGAAAAACAAAAGTTTTCTGTGATTGGGATGGTTTATAGTAAAAAAGTTACAAAAAATAACAATCTTCTTTTAGAAGTAGAAGATTTGACTGGCAAAATGAAAGTTTTAATTAGTGCTTCGAAGGAAGAATTAATTAAAGAAGCGGAAGAAATTTCTTTAGATACAATTATTGGTTTTAAAGGGGTAGGAAATTCGGATATTCTTTTTGTAAATGAACTTTTTTTCCCAGAATCCTCTCTTCCAGAAAGAAAAAAAAGTAAAATTGAAGAAGTTGCTCTTTTTATTGGAGATGTTCATTATGGAAGTAAAAATTTTCTGGAAAAAGATTTTTTGAATTTTATTGATTTTTTAAATGGAAATTCTCTCAAATCAAAAAAAGTAAAATATCTTTTTATTGTAGGAGATTTAATAACCGGAATTGGAAACTATCCTGGACAAGAAGGAGATTTAAAAATTAAGGATTTAGAGGAACAATTCAAAAATATTTCCTCAATTTTAAATAAAATAAGAAAGGACATTAAAATTATAATCTCTCCAGGAAATCACGATTGTGTACGGCTTATGGAACCTCAGCCCCTTTTAGATGAAAAGTATGCTTGGCCTCTTTATGAGCTTGAAAATGTAATTATTGTAGGAAATCCCTCTACAGTGAATTTAGGACAAACAAAAAATTTTGAAGGACATGACGTTTTAATTTATCATGGGTTTTCTTTTCCTTTTTATGCAAATAATATCCCTCATCTTATTGAAGGGAAAACAATGAATCAACCAGAAAAAATAATGAAATATCTTTTAAAACATAGACATCTTGCTCCAACCTACACTTCAAACCAATTTTTTCCTTTAGAAAAAGATGGGCTTTTAATAAGAAAAACCCCCGATATTTTTGTTTCAGGACATACCCATAAGAGTGGAGTAACTTATTTTAATAATGTTTTAATAATTTCTGTTTCAAGTTGGGAAGGGTTAACTTCTTATCAAGAAAAATTTGGAAATAAGCCCGACCATTGTAAGGTTCCAATGTTAAATTTAAAAACAAGACAAATAAAAATTCTTGATTTTGAAACGGGTGAAGATGGAATTAAATTATACCAAGAAGACCAATGAACAAAAAGGAAAAACTCAAAATAGGAATAGATTTAGATGATACTCTCTGGGAATATCAATTGGTTTTTTTAAATTTTTATAATAAAAAATTCAAAACAAATTATTCTTTAAAAGAGTTTTCAGTTTATTCTCTTGAAGAGTTTTTGAATCTTTCAAATGAAGAGGTAGTTTCTCTTTTAGATGAATTTGGATCTCATCCCGGTTTTATGAATCTCCCTTTAATTGAAGGAGCTAAAGAAACAATTCATGAATTAAAAAAGAAACATGAACTTTTTTTTATTACTGCCAGACCCCCCTCAAGAAAAGAATTAACTCAAGAATTTTTTTTAAATCATTTTGGATTGAAGGAAAAAATTTATTTTTTAGGGGGAGCTTCTTCCTCAAACTTAAAAACAAAGGGGGAAATGGGAAATTTTCTTGGAATTGATTTGATGATTGATGACCACTTAACAAATTTAAAAAGTTGCCTTAATTACGGAATTCCTTCTTTTTTGATGGATCGTCCTTGGAACAAAGAAGAAGAAATAAAAGGAATTAAGAGAGTAAAAAATTGGAGGGAAATTTTAGAGTTAATTAAATAAAAATGAAAACTGAAGATTATTTTTTAAATTTGAAGGGAGAGATAGATGAAGTTTATTCTTTGATGAACAAAGCAAGAGAGAAAGGATTTGATCCTGTTGACATGGTTGAGATTCCTCTTGCAATTAGCATGGCAGAGAAAGTAGTGGGACTAATTTCTACAATTTATCCTCAAATGATGAATTCTGGAATTGCAGAAAGAATTTTAGATTTAGAAAAAGAATATGGAAAACTTGATCCGACGGTTATTTTTAAAATTTCTGAAGAAATTTCTGACCAAAAATTTTGTTCTTTTTCAAATGTTCTCGAATCAATTGATGCAGGAATAAGAGTTGGAATGGCTTACTCTACTTTGGGAGTTGTTTCAAGTCCAATTGAGGGATATACTGGTATTGAGGTTGGAAAGACCAGGGATAAGAAAGAGTATCTAATTGCAAATTTTTCTGGACCTATTCGTTCAGCAGGAACTACTGCTTCATGTATGGCTTTAATTTTAATTGATTTTTTAAGAGAAAAATTTGGATTTGCAAAATATGATCCTACTGAAAAAGAGATTAGAAGGGTTTGGTCTGAATTGTCAGATTTTCATGAAAGAATTACAAATTTACAATACATGCCTACAGAAGAGGAAACTCTTTTTCTTGCAAAAAATATGCCTATTCAAGTTGCGGGAGATCCTTCAGAAAAATTAGAGGTTTCTAATTATAAAAACTTAGAAAGAGTTAATACTAATTTTTTAAGAAGTGGTTTTTGTCTTGTAATGGCTGAAGGACTTGCACAAAAAGCTGCTAAAGGATATAGGCTCTTAAACCAAGCCAGAAAAAAGGGAGTAAAATGTTCAGGGTTTGATTTTCTTTCAGAGTATATTGAACTTCATGAAAAAAGAACTCTCGGAAAAGACAAAAAAAGTGGCTCTCCAACATACATCAAGGATTTAGTTGCCGGGAGACCCATATATGGCCACCCTGCCCGATCTGGGGGGTTTAGGTTTAGATATGGAAGGGGAAGAACTTCTGGATTCAGCGCAGTTTCTGTTCATCCTGCAACAATGGCAGTGACAGATGATTTTCTTGCAATTGGGACCCAATTAAAAATTGAAAAACCAACTAAAGGGTGTGCAGTCACAACTTGTGATGAAGTTGAAGGTCCAATTGTAAAACTAAGAAATGGAAGTGTTCTTCAATTAAAAGAAAAGGAAGGGGTTAAGAAACTTTATCCTGAAATAGAAGAAATTATTTATTTAGGAGATATTCTTTTTCCTTTTTCGGACCTTCTAAATAGAAATTCAAACTTAATTGTTCCAGGATATGTTGAAGAATGGTGGAATTTAGAATTAATTAAAAATGGATTTAAAGAAAAAATAAATTTTTATGAAGTTTCTGCAGAGAAAGCTAGAGAGATTAGTGAAAAATATAAAATCCCCTTCCATCCCAAGCACATCTATTATTGGTCACAAATTTCGGTTAAAGAATTAGAAGAGCTTTTTTCTTGGTTAAACAATTCCTGGTTAGATGAAAAACTTATTTTTCCTTATACTAAAAAAGACAAGGAAACTTTTTCTATTGCGAAGAGAGCACTGGAACTTTTGGGAGTTCCTCACCAAGTAACAATTGAAAATGTGGTTCTAGATGAAGAGACTACAAAGTCTTTTCTTTCAAATTTAGGAATCAATTCTAATTTTTATTCTAAAAAGACTTTTTTAAAAGAAATTCTTCCCAAAATAAAATTAGAGGGGTCACCTTTAGAAATTATTAACCTTCTTTCAGAATTTAAAATAAAAGATAAAGCAGGAGAATTTATTGGAACAAGGATGGGGAGACCTGAAAAAGCTAAACTAAGAAAATTAACTGGAAGTCCAAACTCCCTTTTTCCAGTGGGAAATCAAGGGGGAAGACTTAGGAGTATTGGAACAGCTTGTGAAGCAGGTTATGTTAAGAGCAATTTTGCTCTTTTCTATTGTGAGAATTGTGAGCATGAAACAGTTTATAGAAAGTGTGAGAAATGTTTTTCAAAAACCAAAAAAAGATATTATTTTTCTGATATAAAAGAAAAATCATTTAATGAAACTTTAGAATATTCCCAAAAAAAAGGAATTTCTTCTCTTACTCAAAAAATAAATATCCAAGATTATTTTAATTCTGCAAGAGATTTGCTTTCAATTCCAAAGGAAAATTTGCCTCCCTTAATTAAAGGAATTAGGGGATTAAGTTCAGAATCAAAAATTCCAGAACACCTTTCTAAAGGAATTTTAAGAGCAAAATATAATTTACAAGTTAATAAAGATGGAACAATAAGAATGGATGCAACAGAATTACCTTTAACTTCTTTTAAACCAAAAGAAATTGGAGCAAGTGTTTCCAAATTAAAAGAATTGGGTTATGACGAAGATATTTATGGAGAGCCTCTTAAAGATGAAAATCAAATTCTTGAACTTATGCCCCATGATGTTTTAATTCCAAGTGCAGTAGAAACTCCAGATGAAAGAGGAGAAGAAGTTTTTTTGAATATTTGTAATTTTGTTGATGACCTCTTAGAAAAAGTATATTCTCTTCCCCCTTACTACAAAGTTAAAAAAAGAGAAGATTTAATTGGAAAGTTGGGGGTTTGTATGGCTCCTCACAATTGTGCTGGAGTAATTTGTAGGTTTATAGGATTTTCAAAAACTCTTGGACTTCTTGCAAGCCCTTACATGCATGCTGCAATAAGGAGAGATTGTGATGGAGATGAAGCAGCGATAATGCTTTTAGGAGATGTTTTACTTAATTTTTCAAGAAAGTTTTTACCAAGTCACCGAGGAGGAACTCAAGATGCTCCTTTAGTTTTGAATGCAAAAATAGATGCGGGGGAGGTTGATGATCAAATTTTAGATTTTGAGGTTACAAATGGTTATCCTTTGGAACTTTATACTTTAGCTGAAGAAAAAGTTCATTCTTCAAAAGTGGAAATTCCTACAATTAGGCAAATACTAAAAGAAGGAAAAAATCCATTTAAAAATTTAGGATTTACTCATAATACTCAAGACATAAATGAGGGGGTAGTATGTTCCTCTTACAAACTTTTAGAAAATATGGGAGAAAAAGTAAGACATCAAATGGAACTTGTAGAAAGGTTAAGGTCAGTTGATACTTCTGACACTGCACGACTAATAATAGACAGGCATTTCATAAGAGATATGAGGGGTAACTTGAGAAAATTCTCAATGCAGGAATTTAGATGTGTTAAATGTAATGAGATTATGAGACGTGTTCCTTTAAGTGGAAAATGTGTTAATTGCGGAGGAAAAATAATTTTTACAATTCATGAAGGAGGAATTAAAAAATATCTTGATCCAGCACTAAGTTTAGCTAAAAAATATAATTTAAGTCCTTACCTTCAACAAAATCTTTCTTTAATAAAAGGGTATATTGATAGTATTTTTGGAAAAGAATTAGAGAAACAAGAAAAATTAGAGCAATGGTTTTAATTTTTAATTTATTCCTAGATAAAATAAAATTGTAGGAATAATTAGTGAACCCATCATATTTGTTCTTTTTATATTTAAAGAAATACAATAAATTCCGGTTAATGTCGAAACAACCAGGACCAATAAACCCCAAAATCCACTTACTAAAAAAACAACAATTCCTAAAAGAATAAGGGTAAAGTAAGAAATTTTGGAATAATTTATTTTTTCAATTTTCTTTGAAATTTTCTTTCCAAAAAAGTTGGTTAATTTAAAAGCAATAAATCCAGAGAGAATTATAACTATTACAATCAAAATCATTTCATTTGTTGAAGGGTTTCCCATAAATTGTTTTATTGTTGCTGTTGCCCCTGTTCTAGTTTTTCCAATGAGATACAAAGAAACAAAAGAAAATCCCATTACAAGAGTATTAATTATTCCCAATAAAACCAAAAATTCTTTCCTATTTTGTTTTATGATTACATTTCCTATTACTGCTGCTTGACCCGAACCTACTCCAGGCAAAAAACTACAAAAAGGTGCAGAAAGAAGGGCTCCAAGAATAGGTTTTTTTAATTTTATTTTTGGGAAAGTTATTTCTTGAGGAGGAATTTTTGTTTTGTTTTTTAAAGAAAGAATAATATTTGAAGCCCCAAAAAGCCCAGTTAAAAGGGGAAGAAGGGGTTCTTTTAATGGAAGGGTTAAAAGAGAATATCCCAAAAAACCGGTTAAAAGGAATACAACTAAAGAATTAATCTTGTTTTTTTCTGTAAAAACTACAATTAATGAAACTCCAATTAAAATATAGGGAATTAGAGATAAAATGAGGTTATAAAAATTTTTCATAAATAGAATTGAAGGAATCAAAATTAAAATTAAAAGAAAAATTGCAATTAAACTTCCAATGTTTGAGAGGTATACTGCCTCAAACCCTTTTTTATTTTTTAAAAGTTCATGCCCGGGTAGAATAGAAAGTTCTGTGTCAGTGTCAGGGCAACCAAGAAAAACCGAAGGAATAAAATCTAGAAAAGTATGTGTGATTGCCATAGAAGTCACAAAAACTACCAAATAAATTGGATTTAAATTTAAAAAAGGAAGAGAGATTAAAATTCCCCCAATAAGGTTTATGTGTATTCCTGGAGTAAGGCCTGTTACAGTTCCAAAAAGAATTCCTCCAAAAAGGAAGAGAATTAATTCTAAGAGCATACCAAAAACTAAGAAAAGAATATTTAAAATTTTTATGAAATGGAAGGCCAATTCTTAGAAAAGCTCTGACCTTCCATCTCCCGAGTTAGTTATAAAGAGCTAACTCTTGAGTCGACGTTAAGTCTACTCTTTCTAACCAACCGAAGTTGGAGAGAGTCTGCACTAGGCAGACAAAGGTTTTCTTTCTTTTTTATTATTAAACATTTATCTAAATTTTTGCGTAGTGCATTTTTTTACGAAATATTTAATAAGAAGTTTTTGTTTTTGTTTGAATGGAATTTAAAGAAAAAATGGATCTAATTAAGAGGAATACTTCTGAGATTGTTACTGAAGAAAATTTAAAAAATTTAATAAAAAAGAAGAAACAACCAAAAGTTTATTGTGGTTATGAACCAAATGGTCCAATGCATCTTGGGCATTTTGTCACAATTACTAAATTAATGGATTTAGAAAAAGCTGGATTTAAAGTAATTCTTCTTCTTGCAGATCTTCATGCTTTATTAAATAGGAAAGGAAATGAGGAAGAGATTAAAAAAGAAGTAGATAATTGGAAGAGAACAATTAAAGCAATTGGAATTAAGGCAGAAGTTGTATTGGGAAGTTCATTTCAATTTAAAAAAGAATATCAACTCGATGTAATGAATCTTGCACAAAATTCAACTATCCAAAGAGGTTTAAGGAGTATGCAAGAAATTGCAAGAGATGTTAAAAATGCAACAATTTCTCAATTATGGTATCCTTTAATGCAGGTTGTGGACATAAAACATTTAGGAGTTGATGTTGCTCTTGGAGGAATGGAACAAAGAAAAGTTCATATGATTGGAAAAGATATGGCAAAATCACTTGACTACAATTTTGAAATAATTCATACTCCCCTAATTACTTCTTTAAAAGGTCCTGGACAAAAAATGTCAAAATCTCTTCCTGGAAGTGGGATTTCAGTTACAGATTCTTATGAGGAAATCAAAAAAACAATTAATCAGGCATATTGTCCTGAAAAGGAGGTTAATGAAAACCCTCTTCTTCAAATGTTAGAATTAATAATTTTTCCAAGATTTAATTCTTTTTCAATTGAAAGACCAGAAAAGTTTGGAGGAAATTTAAAAATCAAAAATTATAAGGAACTTGAAAAAATTTATTCTGAAGGAAAACTTCATCCAATGGATTTAAAAAAAGCAGTAACAGAATATTTGGAAAAAATTATTTCTCCAATTAGGAAGGTGTATAAATAATTATCTTGTTTTAAATTCGATAATGTCCATATCTTTTAATTCGTGATTAAGTCCTACAACTTGTCCTCCAAACTTAGAGGAGGGTCCCCAAATTTTAGTTTCAACAACCTTTTTACTGAATCCTTTCAAGATTTTTTCTGCAGCGTCTCTTACAGTCGACCTGGGTTTCATAATCATTGGTTTTTCCTTTTTTAATTTTCCAGGTTCTTTAGTAAAAATCCTCAAAATATCAAAAGTTTCAAAAATCTTCTTTTTTAATTCTTTTATTTGTTCCGAGTTAGCAAAGGGAATTGAAGAAATTATTTCAAAATTGTATTTTTTACTTTGCATTTTTGCTGAGAGTTTTCTTTTTTCTTCTGAATTTAAAAGGTCTGACTTATTTATTACATAAATTTTTTTTGCAAAATTTTCTGGAAGTTTTTTTTCTATTTCTGCAAATTCTTCAAATTTTTTTGCTAAAAGAATTATTGTGTCTGAGGTATGAACAAGGCCTCTTTCAAATTCTTCACTTTCTATTGCAGGAATTTCTATTATTTGGATGGGAGTTTCGTTATAATTCAAAATTCCTACAATTGGTTCTTTGGTTGTAAATGGGACTGGAGAAACTTTGGTTTCAACATTTGTTAAGAGTTTTATTAAAGAAGACTTTCCAGAATTTGTTTTTCCAACAATTACTGCTTGAAGTTCTCCTTTTTTTATTCCCCCTTTTGTTCCCTTTTTTGCCTTTTTCTTTTTGTCAATTTCCCCTTCAATTTTTTTCCTTCTTTGAGTTAATTGTTGACGAAGATTTTCTCCTCCCTTATGTTTTGGAGCATGAGAAATCATCTTATTTAATGCAATTAATCTTCCTTCAGAATTTTCTGCTTCAAAGTACTCTTTTTCTGCTTTTACAAATTCAGGGTCATTCACATTTACTGGCATGTAGATTTAAATTGGACTAATTTTATAAGCTTGGTGGAAAAGAAATTTATTTTTAGAAAGACTTAAATTTCTAAATAAGTTTTAAAAAGAGATTAAGAATGAATAAAGAAGAATTAATTAAAAAAATAATCTCTAAAAAAGAGTTTTCACAGTTGCCTTTAGAGGATGTTAAACTTGTTTTTGAAAAAGTAGATAAAAAAGATTATTTAGATGAAGAAAAAGTAAAACCAACGAGGGATTTACTTAGAAAAATGTATACTGTTTTTTTATCAAATAAACTTCTTAATTTCAAAAATAAAGAATCTTCTTGGTTTTTGAAAAAACATTTTTCTACAAATGAGAGATTTTCCCATTATTCAGAGATTTATTCTAAAATATTTGAAGGGATTAAGGGAGAGGTTAGTGTTTATGATCTTGGATGTGGGGTGAATGGTTTTAGCTCCGAATTTTTTCCTAAAAAATTAAAAATAAATTATTTTGGAGTGGAAGCAGTGGGACAACTCGTTGAAATTCAAAACAAATTTTTTGAAAAGAAGAAGAATTTTGAGTTTTTTCATGAAAGTCTCTTTAATTATGAAATGATAAAAGAAATTTTAAAAAAAGGTAAAGGAAAAAAAATAGTTTTTTTGTTTAAGGTGTTAGACAGTTTAGAAATGGTAAAGAGAAATTACTCCAAAAAGCTTCTTTTAGGGCTTTCTTCTTTAACAGATTTCTTTGTGGTTAGTTTTGCAACAAAGAGTTTAGTTAGTAAAAAGAAATTTTTTGTTCAAAGAAATTGGTTTTACAGTTTTCTTGAAGAAAATTTCGAGATTCTTAAAAAATTTGAAATAGGTAATGAAGAATATCTTTTGTTTTCAAAAAAAGATTTATAATCTTTAGATTCTTTTGGTTTTTATGGACGAATATGATGAAGAAGAATTGACTCTTCCTGAAGAAGAAGGAGAAACTGATTCAAAAACTTCTCTTGGAGAAGAAAGAGAATTAAGTAAAAAGCAAAAGAAATTACTAAGAAATCAAAAGAAGTTTGAATTTAATGAAGTAGAAGGAGTAAAGGTTAGAAAAGATGAAGAAATAAAAGAGAAAAAGAAAGATTTTCTTTCTAGATGGGTTGTTGGAATTGCTTCTCTTTTACTTTTGCTTGCCCTTTATTTTTGGTTGGTTTATTAATTTTTAATTTTTTTGCGGGTTAAATAATTTCGGGCCTTTTTTTTAGCTTAAATAAATATTTATAAAGTTTTTTTTGCTTTTTTTTGAGAGTTAACCCGCAAGGGATTCATATTCGATAAAAGATGGTGTATAAAAAATACATAAAAAGAAATGGAAAAAATTTGAAAATAAAACAATAATAGTGAGGTTTGTTTCTCCCGAGGACATTGGAGTTTATCCAGGGAAGATTCCGAAAAAAAATTTTCTGAAAAAGAAACTAAAACTAAAATGTTGAAAGCAAATTTTACCTTACTTCCAGTCGGAGAAAAAGGGGTTGATGTAAGTTTAAGATATTTAATTAAGGATCTAGAAGGAAAAATTTATTCTGAAAGTAGTGAGGTTTTTTATGTTGATCAGGAAAAGAAGTTTAGTAAAGAGTTTGATATTTCAAATTTACTGCCAAATGATTATGTTTTGGGAGTTGAAATGACTTATATAGGAGGATTTGCAACTGCAAGTATCCAATTTGAAATTTTCTCAGAAAATCCTCTCTTAGACTCTAACTCCCCTCTTTTTCAGGGCATTGTTGCAGTAATTTTTGTTCTAATTTGGATAGGCATTATTTATTTCTTTTTAAATTCAAGAAAAAAGGACAGATATCCAAAAAGAAGAACAAAAAAATCAAAAAGAAGAAAAAAGAAATAAAAAGAATTTTCAATTAGAATACTTTCTCGTTACAATTTCTAGAAATTCTTTTGAGTTTTTTCCTAATATTTGTTCTAATTGTTTTTCTGTTGAGGAGAATATTTTTTTTAGAGATTTAAATTTTCCAAGAAGCTTTTTGGCTTTTGTAGGCCCAATTTTTGGAAAAGATTCCAAAATAAACTGAAGTTCTTCTTTTGAAGAGAGATTTTTTCTTTTTGGATTTATACTCAATTCTTTTTTTTCTTTTTTTGCAATTATTAATAAATAATTTGCAGTCTCTTCACAATCTTTTGTGAAAATTGTGGGTATTTGGTAATCTAAACCAATAGATAAAAGAAGGCCTTTTAGTGCATTTGGATGTAATCTATTTTCTTTTGATAAATTTCCTTCAATAATCAAAAGTCTTTTTTCATATTGTTGCAAGTTTTCTAGTTGTGAGAAAAGTCTTTTGTCAAAAAGGGAAGAAAAAAAGTCCCTTGCAGTTTTTCTTTCAATAGCAACCCCTTTCACAAGATAATCTGCCACTTCTAACTTTTTGAATTCAATAGTTAACCCCTTTTTTATTAATTCAGATGGAACAAGAGAATTTTTCTCTCTAAAATCTATTTCTACAATTTCTCCTATTTTTTTTTGAATTGGAGTTGGTTCTTTTTTGCTAAAGATGTCATACATTTTGTTATTAAAAGAAGAAGAATTTTGTTTAAATTTTTTTGTATCTTTTAATTGAGTTAAGATTATTTCTACAACTTCCTCGGGGGTCAAGGAAGAGGTGTCTATTATTAAATCGAAATGTTTTTTATCAAAAAAGTTTTCAATTCCATAAATTGATTTATATCTTGATTTATCTGATTCACTTCTTTTTTTATTTATTTTAATTTGTTCTTTGATTAAATTTGTTTTTTCTTCAGAATCTCTCTTTTCGGATAAAACTCTTTTTGCTCCAATTTCTTCATTTACTTTAAGAAAAATTTTGAATGAGTTTGGAATAAAATGCCATGAAAGTCTTCCCTCAAATATAAAAGTTTTTTTGGTTTTTCCAAGATCAATCTGTTTTTTATCCACAATTTTGTCAGTCCAATTTTCTGTTTCACCAATTTTATTTAGTTCTTGAATTGTTAATCCCCTTTCTTTTGCAATTTCTCTTCTTAGTCCTCCTACAGAAAGAAAATTACAATCTATTTTTTTTGCGAGAACTTTTCCTATAGTAGTTTTTCCAGATCCAATTTCCCCTGTAATGGTTATTTTTGTCATAATTAATTTAAAAAAAAATCTTTAATAAAGATTTATGGAGTTTAAAATAGGCTTTTTTGGATTTTGGATTTTTCTTTAGAATTTTTTGAATTCATTTCTTCTTTTATTTTTTTAATTGACTTTTCCATCTTTTTTTCTCTTGAACGGGACGCATAATAAGCAAATTCATCACGGGTTCCTTTGGTTAAGAGCATGATTAATTTCCCTTTTGAGAGTCTTGCAGTTCTTCCTCTTCTTTGAATTGAACGAATGGCTGAAGAAACGGGTTCATAAAGGATAACTGAATCTACTTCAGGAATGTCAAGACCTTCTTCTGCGATACAAGTTGCACAAAGGACATTAGTTTCTCCAGAAGAAAATGAATCAATTATTTCTTTTTGTTCTTTTTGATTTAATCCCCCACTTTCCTTTTTTGCTTGTCCAACAAAGACTTTTGATTTTATTCCTGAAATTTTATTAATATTTTTTGAAATTAAATTTGCGGTTTCTCTAAATTGTGTAAAAATTATAATTTTTGGATTTTGAGATTTATTTTTTTCATCCCTTACTGCTCTAATTATCTCTTTTACTTTTGGATGTTCTTCCCCTTTTTCAAGTAAGAAAGAAGTTTTATTATAAGCTAGTCTAAAATCGTCTCTGTTTACTAGTCTCGTTACTCCTTTAGATTTTCTTGCTTCACCCTCAGCAAGGAGCTTTTTCAAATATTTTTGAAAGCTTTCAAGAGTTTGAGTTTCAAGTAAATCAATTGCATGAGAAAGTTTTATTGCCTGAGAAACGAGTGAAATTGCAAAATAACTTGAGGGATGTGAGAGGTTTCTACTAATTTGGACTCCAATTTTTCTTTGGAGTTCGATAAGTGAAAATTTGTTTATTGGTCCAAAAAGAAAGTTTTTTATTTTTAGTTCATCTGTGTACTCATCAAAAATTCTTTTTAGAATATTTCTTATTTCAATAAATTCTTTTTCAAGTTCTACAACTTTCTTTTCAAATTCAAGCTCTTGCAAATATTTTTTCACATCAGGAGACTCCCTTGTTCTAAGTTCAACTTCTTCAATTGAAAGGTTTTTACAGATTTCTTTTATTTTATTAAAATCACTTCCAGGAGAAGCAGTCATTCCAATTATTCTTGGGTTTTCAGACTCTTTTTGAAAAACTTTTGAAACAAAATTATAATCATAATTTTTTACACACCTGTGAGCTTCATCTTCAACTAAAAGGCAAACTTCAGTTAAATCATAAAGCTTTTTTTTGAGATCATTTGCAATACACTGGGGAGTTGAAAAAATAATATCCCCTGTATCCCAAATTTTTTTTCTTTTTGGTGCCGAAACTGCTCCAGTAAAAAGTTCAAGACTCCCAAAAAGCTCAGGCAAATTTTTTTTGAAATAAATTAGGTGTTGTTCAGCTAAAGGTTTTGTTGGAGCAAGAAAAAGAACTTTTTTTCCAGGGAATTTTTTCATTCTTTCTATTGTTACCATTAAAGCAATTAGGGTTTTTCCAAGTCCAGTTGGAAGTACAATTAAACAATTTTTATTTAGGCAAGTTTCTGAAATTTTTTCTTGATATTCACGTGGAATGAGGTTTTTTAGGAAATCCATAGATCAAGAAAAGGGTTGGGAATTATAAATTTGATGGGGGAGAAGACGTCCCCATACCGAAAAAAGGGGCAAAAAAGTTTAAAAAGCTAGAGAGAGGGTTTGGATCAGATTTGGGGTTTTTAGGGCTTCTTTTTCCTCTTTTTTGCCAGATTTCCTGTGGAAAAGGGGAAAAATGGGGGTTTTGCCTTGGGGGCAAAAAAGCTTATAAACCGACGACAAATTTCTTTTATAGGAGGAAATTATCCATAAAAAATTAAATAATTAAAAATAAAATGCCCCTTACAAATAATTCACTGGTGTCACCTCTTTTTTATAGAAAGGGGATGGAAAGAGAGGACCACTGTGGGAACAGTGCGGGAAGAATTGTTTTAAAAAAATTAAAAGGATTAAATTTTTCTGAAAAACAATTTTCAAGAAAATTAATGAAACTTTATAATCAAAATAAAACTTCCTCAAGGTTAGACAAGTATTATGATGTTGAAGAAAATGGAATTGACACCCTTCATTGGATTAATTTAGCTAGACATTATAACTTGGGACTTTTTAGTTCAAACCATTCTGACAGAGAAACTGTTTCAAAAATTTTAGATTCTGGGGGAGTAGTCGTTTTACATAGGCCTTGGAAAACTGGGGGGAGTTACAAAAATGATGATGGACATTATGTTGTTCCTTATGGACATTTCAAGAAAGAAAAATTCTTCTTAATTTTTGACCCTGGAAGAAGATATGTTGGAGAGAGAGTTAGAATTCACAATGGAATTCATTTGTTAGAGTCTTATAAGGACTTTAATAAAAATTGGAAATTTAAGGATTTTCCCAAAAATAAAGAAATGCTTGTTTTTTATAAAAAACCTAGAAAATTTAAAATTCCTTGTAAAGGAAGATATATTGTTTAAAGGATAAATTTAAACAATAAACAAAGTTGCTAAAACCCCTAGAGAAGTAATTATTGCTAGAAAAGACCAAAAAGGAATATTTCCAAAGAAAATTTTTGATCCGTCAAAATCAAAAATAGGGAACATGTTATAAAATGCATACATTATACTTAATTTTGCAAATGTTTCTTGTCCAACTATATATCCAATTACTGCAAAAATAAGAGTTACAATTATTCCTGTTCCTGCAATCCCCCCCATCTCTTCTTCAGTAACTTCGGAAAATGAATAAATTCCATGTCTTCTTGCTGCTCTATAAGTTTTTCCTGAGGCTTCAAAAGTTAAACAAGCCATCCAATTAATTAGTCCAACTGAAAAGAATTTAATAATCAAAGGGATAAAAATTCCTGCTTGAATATTTTTTTTAAAGTGAAGATGTTTTTTATACCAAAATTGTTTAACTTCCCAAATCTTTACTTCTATATCTGTATCTAAATAATAGGCGATTACTTTTTTGGCAGAAATATTAATAAAAATTATTAAAAAAATTATTAGTGAAGAGATTAAAAATAGATTTACACTTTCAAGAAGAGAAATTATTATTCCTAAGAGTAATGAAATTGTGATTACTGAAAAAAATTCTTTTTTTGTTAACATGTCTTTTGGAGAGTTTTATTTTTTATAAAGGTTATTAGACTCAACCTTCTATATATTTAGAGTATGGAAAACTATTTAAATAAAACTCTCTATTTTTTCTTTATGAGAGTAAAAAAAATAACTGATGTTTTAGGAAAGAAAGTGTATACAGATTCAGGTGACTTTTTTGGAGAAATCGAAGAAGCAAATTTATATGAAAATAAAATTGATGGTTGGAGAATTAAGGTTAGTTCCCATTTAGCTTCTCTTTTAGGGGGTGCTCGTGGAGTTGTAATTCCTCATCATTTTGTAAAGGCTGTTAGTGATGTTTTCATTATAAATAAAGCTGCACTTCCAAGCCAAGAAATGGATCTTGATGAAAGTGTAGATTCAATCTAAAACTAAAAATGTCAAACATTTTACAAGCATCACTCTTTACAGATTTCCTTTATCCCTTTTTGTTAATGTTCTTTATAGTTTATGCTTTATTAGAAAAATCTAAAATTTTGGGAGCAGACCAAAAACAGATTAATGCGTTTGTTTCTTTAATAATTTCACTTATTTTTGTTTCAGTTATTTTTCCAGTTATTGTAGTGAATAATTTAATTTTATTCATGACTGTTGGAATAGTGGTAATCTTTGTAGGTTTTATGCTTTGGGGATTTATTAACGATGGAAAAATTGGATTTGGAGAGGGCAGTAAGGTTTTGAAAGGATTAGGAGTTCTAACTTTTATTGCATTAATTATTGCTATTTTTTGGGCAACAGGAACTTTTCCTTCAGTTTGGAGTTTTTTAGAAAAGGTTTTTAATTGGGCTTTTAATTCTTCAGGAAGTGCAAGTTTCTGGACAAACTTTTTAGTTGTTGTTTTAGTTGCTGCAGCTTTAACTGCTATTCTTAGGGCAGGTAAAGCAGTTAAAGGTGAAGATTAATCTGTAACAGAAATCTATATAAATAATCTTTTACTTTCTTTGGAATGTTATCAGGAATAATGTTCTTAGCAAGTTATGGAATTTCTTCTGGAGGAACCATTGGTAACTTTTTATACAATCTTGAAACTTTAGGTTTTTTTAGTTATGTTTTACCTTTCTTAATGATTTTTGCAATTGTTTTTGCAATTCTTGAAAAAATAGGTTTCTTAGGAAAAAACAAAGGAATTAATTTTGTTCTTGCCTTAGCCGTTGCATTAATGGCTTTACAATTCCAATTTGTTTCTTACTTTTTTGCGGAAATCTTTCCGAGGTTAGGAGTTTTACTTTCAATACTTTTAGTTGCAATCATTCTCTTGAGTTTATTTTTAGATTTTAAGAAGAAAGGAACTAAATTTGCAATGGGGTTAATTGCTTTTGTAGGTTTTATTGTTATAGTTTTACAGAGTTTTTCAGATGCTTTTCCTTGGAGCGGAAACATATTTAATGGGCCTTTTTGGTGGTCAATTCAACCTTATCTTCCAGAAATTTTAACTGGAATAATGTTAATTGTATTCTTCATTATTATTACTAAAGGTCCTGCAAAAGAAAAATTTAAAGATAAGTATCTAAAAATTGCAGATAAACACTCTTCAGATGATGAAGATTAAATTCTTTTAATTAAAAAATAATTTTTATTTCTTTTTTTCCTTATTCATTTTTTCAAACGAACTTTCAACCATCTCAAGTTCTTTTTTAACAGAATCAATATTTTTTCCAAATTCTCCAACTCGTTCAAGAATTGCAATTTGCATTTTGTCAAATTGTCTTTCCATTCTTTTTAACCTTTCTTCAATGTCTTTTAATTCGGGTGAAGCTAAAACTTTAAACTCTTTAAGTCCCCTTAAATCCGCTTCAATTTTTTTCATTTTTTCTGAGAAAACTTGTTCAGCAACTTCAATCATTGTTTCAGAATTCATAGAGTATCCTCCCCCAGAATATCCTTCTTGAGAAGGATTTTGTTCATAGTATTCTTCTTCGGGATAATTTTCTTGAAATCCATCTTCTTCTTGGGAGGAATAATTTGAATAATCTTGTCCTCCTTCTGGACTTGGAGAGGGAATATAAGCTCCTTCTCCTTTTTGGGAACTTTCTTCTGCACTTGCCCCTCCCATTATTGAAGGAACCATTCCTTGTGTAGAAGAACCCATTTCCCCTGATACTGCTTCTTTTATTTTTGATTGATTCATTGCGTCACTTATCTCCATTGGAGGAATTCCCTCATTTTTTAATCTCGTTGTAATTTCTGAATCAGGGGTTCCCTTTTTTTTAAGTTCTAAGACTCTTTCTAGTGTAGTCATATTATTTAATGTTTTTTTTACTTTTTAACTTTTCTAAGTCTTCTTTTGTTGCAAATTCTAAAGGTTGAAACATTTTTGCTTGTTTTTTTAAAATTTCTAAGTCTTCTTTTTTTGCAAACTTTTGAAATTCTGAAGAAATGGTTTCAACAAAATCTTTTATTTTTTCTAAGCTTCTTTTAAGAATTTCAAAATCTTTTTTTAGTTCTAACAATTCCTCTTCATTTTTTTCTTTAAAATCAATTAAATTTTGTCCAATCAAAATAAGCCTGTCTTTGATTATTCTTTGTCTCTCTTCAAGGTCCATTAAATTTATTTCTTGAGAACCCATTTCATTTTGTACCCCCTCTTCTACCATATTTAAATAGAGGGTTCCCCCTTTAAATTTGTTTCTAGTTATTTCACAAATTAATATAAACTCTTTTTTCTTTTTTTTAAAAGGGGTCGAGAGAATGCAATTTGAAAAAGGATCAAAACTATATTCTTATAAAGTAGAAAAGGAAGGAGGAGAAGATATAATTTATTTTAATTATCAGGGATCAGTTTATCCTCCAAGTCTTGCAATGTATCCTGAAGTTATGGATAGAACAGTTGATGCCTTAATTGAAAACCCTAACGTTTCAAGGATTATTTTTGTCAAAGATAAAAATTATAACTATGACTTTAGAGAAACAAGTTATCTTTTGGAGATTGCTAGTCTTTATGTTTATTTTTTAAAACAAGAAGAGATCCTTTCACATGAAAAACTGGTTAGTTTAAATGAATCTTTTTTTGCAAAAAGATATAATGACCTTTTTTCTTTTTTATATCTTTTAAAAAAAGATCCAATCTCTTCTTATTTTGAGTTAAAAAGAATTTTAATTGATGCAAAAATTTTCTTTCAGAGATTAAACGGAGAATCTAAGATTGATCAAGGAAATTATATTCATTTTTTAGAAAAAATATTTAATCTTATTGAAAAAACAAAAATAATTCAAGATTCAATTCCTTATTTAGAAAATTATCGTAAGGGAAATAGAGAAATTTACACAAAACTTTTTCAACCAGATATCATTCCAAATTTTACATTTACTCGTCTTGTAAGTGATTTCCCTCTTGATTCAGAAATGGTTGATCAATATGAAGTTTCTGTTGATGATTTTGATATTAGTAATGTTACTATTCTAAGGAAAAAAAATGAATCTAAACTTTTTTATCACCTTTCTCCACCCGAATCTCTTTTAACAGAAGATGAAAATTATTTAATGAATTTAGCTCGAGGTGTTTTAATTGAACATCAACCCAAAGCGGAGGAATTTACTGATGTTACTAGAACAAGAAAAGTTTTTTTTAATGTGTCAAAAGATTTAATTCGTGATCTTGCACAATCAAAGGGAATAAAGCTTTCTTATTTATCTCTTATGAAACTTGCAACAATCCTTGTTCGTCATACTATTGGTTTTGGTTTAATTGAAATTTTACTTCATGATGAAAATTTACAAGATGTATCCTTGAATGCTCCAATTTCTCAAACTCCGGTTTATGTAAGACATAATGAATATGATGAATGTAGCACAAACATTTTACCAAGTAGAGAAGATTCTGATTCATGGGCAGCAAAGTTCAGAATGATTTCGGGTAGACCCCTTGACGAAGCGAATCCTATTCTTGATACTCAATTGGAAATTGATAAATTAAGAGCGAGGATTGCAATTATTCAAAATCCTTTAAGTCCAGATGGACTTGCTTATTCAATTAGGCGTCACAGGGAAAACCCTTGGACACTTCCCCTTTTTATCCAGAATAAAATGCTTAATCCTTTAGGGGCTGGACTTTTAAGTTTTTTAATTGATGGAGCAAGAACTCTTTTAATTGCAGGAACAAGAAGTTCAGGTAAAACTTCTTTACTTGGAAGTTTAATGCTTGAAATAAATTCAAATTCCAGAATAATTACTATTGAAGATTCTCTTGAGCTTCCAGTAGAATCTTTAAGAAATTTAAATTATAATATTCTTAGAATGAAAGTTCGTTCTGCTCTTTTAAAATCAGGTGCTGAAGTTTCAGCTGATGATGGAATAAGAACTTCTTTGAGATTGGGAGATAGTGCTTTAATTGTAGGGGAAGTTCGTTCTACGGAAGCAAAGGCATTGTATGAAGCAATGAGAGTTGGTGCTCTTGCAAATGTTGTAGCCGGAACAATTCACGGTGCTTCACCTTATGGTGTTTTTGATAGAGTTGTAAATGACTTAGGTGTTCCAGCAACTTCATTTAAAGCAACAGACATTATTGCCGTCGCTAATCCTATAAAATCTGCTGATGGACTTCATTCTTGGAGAAGACTTCTTGAAATTTCTGAAGTAAAAAAACATTGGAAGGAAGACCCGGTTAGAGAAAGAGGATTTAGTGATTTGATGAAATATAGTGTTGAAAAAGATGAACTTGAAGCAAGTGATTCTTTAATTAATGGAGAAAGTGATGTAATTAAAGACCTTGCATCCAAAGTAAAAGGGTGGGCAGGAAATTGGGATGCAGTTTATGATAATATTTTACTTCGTTCAAAAATAAAAAATGAAATAGTTAAAATTTCAGAATCTACAGGAAAAAAAGAAATTCTCGAGGCAGGATTTAATATGTTAGCAAATCATCAGTTTCATAAAATTTCTGATGAAGTTATAAAAGAAGTAGGTTTACCAGTAAGTGAAAAGGTTTTTCCTCGTTGGCAAAAGTGGTTAAATGAAGAATTTAAGAAATGGAAGGAATAAATCTTCTTTTATAAAAATCTTTAAATAGTTTTTTTTAATTAGGTAGAAATCTCCATTTTTCAAAATGGAGTTAATGACAAAAACTATTTCTATTTTACTCACTTAAAAAAATAATGGCCTAGATACTA
>JAACWA010000039.1 GCA_009992175.1 archaeon | reverse complement strand
AATTGAAATTGTGAAAGAAGGATTTTTTAGAAAACTTTGGAATTGGATTAACAATTTGTTTGGTAATTAGTTGATTTTACTGAGAACTTTTTTAAAAGATGTTTTATTTTATGTTTTATGAAGAGAATGAAAAGCGGGGCAAAAAAATATTTGGTGGCATCATCTGTTTTGATTGGTAGCTGTATTGGTGCAGGGGTTTTAGGTATTCCTTACGTTGCTGCACAGGCGGGAGTTCTTGCGACAATTTTATACATTTTGTTTATTGGGGGATTAATTTACTTAGTTAATTTGTATTTGGGAGAAATTGTTTTACGAACAAAAGGAAATCATCAATTAATTGGTTATACTGAAAAATATTTAGGAAAAAAGGCAAGGCGAATTATGGAATTTGCTGTTATTTTTGGAATTTATGCGGCGTTGATTGCTTATATGTATGGAATGGGACAGAGCCTTAGTCAAATTTTTACTGGCGGGACAGATTATTATATTTATTTTGGAATTGGAGTTGGTTTAATTATGTCTTTTTTGATTAGGGGCGGAGAAAAATCTTTGAAAAAATTTGAGAAATTTGGAGTTATGATTATTTTGTCTTTACTTGTAGTAATTATTTCTGTTTTTCTTGATAAAATTGATATAGCCAATTTTTCCTTTTTTAATTTTTCAAATATTTTATTACCTTTTGGTGTTGTTTTATTTGCATTAATGAGCTTTCAAGCTATTCCTGAAGTAAAAATTGTTTTGAAGGGAAATGAAAAGAAATTAAAAAAAGTAATAAAAACCGGTTCAATTGTTTCGATGGCATTTTATATTTTATTTACTGTTGTCGTTGTTGGCTACAAGGGAATTAATACGCCTCAAGTTGCAACACTGGCACTTGGAACTGTTTTTATTTTCCTTGGAATTTTTACTATGTTTACTTCTTATATGTCTGGAGGAGTTGCACTTCGTGAAAGTTTCTGCTTTGATGAGAGAATGAAAAAAAATACTGCTTGGGTTTTTTCTTCTATTGTTCCAATTTTTCTTTTTGTACTTACTCAATTAACGAACTTTTTCTCTTTTACAAATATTTTATCTGTTGGAGGAGTTATTTCTGGAGGAATAATGGCAATTATGATACTCCTTGTTGTTAAAAAATCCAAGGTAAAATTCAATCGAGAACCAGAATATAGTGTTCCAGCGAATTGGGCATTTATTTCGTTTTTGATTTTAATTTTTGTTTTTGGGGTTTTTGTTGGAGTTAGAGGATAAAATATATTAATTTTTAATTTTTGATAAGTCTTTTAAAACTAAATGTCTTTCTTATTTAATGGAGGTAAATATATTTATTTTTCTTGCAGGATTTTTTATTCTGGTTTTTATTATTGGAAGATTTTTTGAAAGATTTAAAATTCCTGGAATATTTTCTTCTTTGCTTATTGGTACAGTCTTAGCTATCAAGAATCCATTTGGATCAATTACTTCTTCGTCTGAATTTTCTTTTTTATCTAATTTAGGTATGTTATTACTTTTGTTTATTATTGGTTTTGAAATTGATTTAAAGAAAATGGAAAAAATCGCTGGATTCATTGTCAAGTCTACTTTTTT
>JAACWA010000017.1 GCA_009992175.1 archaeon | reverse complement strand
GTCCAGATTCCCATATTGTATTTAGATAAATAAACTATTTAAGTTTTCTCAAAAGTAATGTTTTAGATTATTATTCCTAATAAATTAATGAATCATATTCAGGAATTTTCCAGTTTTTTTCAAGAAACTTCGTTTTGCCCCCAATTAACTTTGTTCCAAGAGGCTCTATTGAAAAATCTACTCTTCCATTAAACTTCTTTCCAAAATACCTTTCTTCAATTAGGTTTGCTTTTTCCATATTGATTAATAAATTTTTTAATTTTTTCCAACTTTCCTTTGTTTCTTCGCAAAAATTTAAAATATTATTAAATTTAAAAAAAAGTTTTATTTCTAAAAAAGTATATCCGTGCCCATCTCCTGTTGGTGAAACACCCTCTAATAAATATAGGATGCCTTCTTTTATTTTCTCATTATCCATAAAAAAGAATCATCTTCAATATATTTAAATTTCACCTTTATTTATCTTACTAGATTTAAAAAAATTAAAAGTAATGTTTTTAAGTTAGCTTGAGTATATTCTATTATGGTTTTGAAGGCACATGAACTAATTGCAGGAATTATTCCAGAAAGATATTTTTTAGATGAAGATCCTTTGAAAAAAAATTTGAAAGAATTTCAGACGCTCGTAAAAGAAAAAGGTCCTGTTTTGGCTGTTACTGAATTTCAAAAAGCAGGAAAACTTCAGGCAAAAGCTGAAACAGTACACAAATTAGTTTACGAATCACCAACTGAAACACTTGAACCAATTTATTTTTTCATTTTAGATTTGATGAATGACATGGGCTTTGGTGTTGAGAAACTTGTTGATAATTTTGTTTCAAGTCCTGGTTCAGGGCACTTTGGTGAAATGGGGCAAAGAGCAAACATCATGCAACAAAACGCTTCTAAACTTTTGGGAGATATTAATACAGTTTTACGAAGTATGATTACTTTGATTTATGATTTAAGAGAATTTAAAATTAGGCTTGAACATTATAAAAAATTAAAATCAGATAAGCAAGAAGAAAAAGATGCGGCAATGCTTAGTTTGAAACAAATGTGGATGGATAAAGTTGATATTAACAAAGGAAATTCTGCGATTAAAGTAATGTCACTTAGTCAGGCAGGATTTGTTACTTTACTTGATGCTTTCTTGTATGTTAAAGATGAAAAGGATGTTGATAAATTGGATTTGAATGATATTGTTAAAAGAATTCTAAAACCAAGAATACAGGAATTTAAAATTTGGGTTCATGAGTCTGAAATTGAACTTGACAAGAGATACAAAATTGAACGTGCTTATTTGAAAAGTCAAGAAGCTAGTTTGCGAACTTATGTTAATTGGGCGAAGCCATATTTACGTGCTGCTGAAGAACTTAGAATGGATGAAAAAAATAGACATCCTGCACTGGTTAAAATGTTTAACACTATGTTACTTGAATTAACTTTGATGGCAGATAAAAAAGATTCTGAACAACACCAAATTATTTTAGTTGATTTTGAATTTAGGGGAATTCCACAACGAACACAACAAGGGTATGTTGCTGGAGGAAAAACTGAAATTACTTTTAGAGCCTACGGGTTTACAAATGATGAACTGAAATCTTTCAAAGAAGCATTTGAAGAATCTGATTTATTTGCTGGACTTGAGTTAATCCAAAATATTACAACTGATAGTCTTGGTGCTCTTTCAAAAGACATTAAAGAATTTATAGATGAAGAAAATGCAGAAAACAAAGGTGAAACGCCAAAGAAGGAAGAAAAGAAAAAAGGCCCTCGTGATACTTCTAACCCAATCTTAGCCTTGTTTGGTGCATACAATGAACCCAAAACTTCCGCACCGAAAAGTAAAGAGAAAGAGAAAAAACCAGATAAATTTAATCCAGAAGTTGGAGAGAAAGCAGCCGAAACAACTTTTACTATTTTTGAGATATATAAAAAAGCCCACGGGATGGTTGCTTTTCCTTAGTTCTTTTTTGTTAAAATCTACGATTTGATTTTTTACATAGCGCTGCTATGCTGTAAAATGAAATCATAGCATTTTACCTAAAAAATAAGCAAAGGAAAGTTATTCAAAAAACAAAAATTTCAATTCTTCTAAGTTTTTTGCTTCAATCATTTTTGCACGTTTTTTTCTTGAACCACGTTCTCCTTTTGTCCATTGCATTGCTTGGAATTTTATGATTCTCCAAGGAAGATTATATTTTTCTGCAAGTTTCAAATAATCTTTGAAATCTTTTTTGAAGGGGGTTTTTGTTAATTTGGAAAAGATTTCAGGGTGTCCAATCGCATTACGTCCAATCATTACATAATCAAAGATAGTTAGTAGTTGTGGGTAATTAGTTTGTGAAACATTTCCAGAATAAATTACGGGGATTTTTGATTTTTTCTTAAATTCTTTTGCCCAAGCTAAATCTGGAGTTCCCGAATAGCCTTGTTCTTTTGTACGGGGATGAATAGCAATTAAGTCACAATATTTTTCTGCAATTTTTAGATGTTTGTATGCCAAAGGAGATTTTCTGATTTTTATTGAAAGGGGTTTTTTTGTATTTTCTCTCATTAGTTTTATTATCTTTTCAGTTGTTTCTAAATCTGTTAAATATGCGCCATAACAATGTTTTTTTGCTGTTGACGCTGGACAACCTAAATTAAAATCCCAACCGGAGACTTTTTTGTCATATTTGACAAAAAAGTCAGTTAGAAGTTTGGAGTTAGAAGTTTGAAGTAATTCTATTCCTCCAAATATTTGAAGAATTGGTTTGTCATCTAAAACTAAAGGAATTGGAGAGAGTGGAGAAGTTAGCGGGGTGTAAGTTAATCCTGCTCCGGCCTTTTTACAAATTAATCTAAATGCGGGGTCGTTTACCTCTTCCATTGGGGCTAAGAAAACTCGGGACGAGTTTTCAGTTGGAAATTTGTAGTTTGTAGCTTGTAGTTTCATAATTAATATAAAGTCTTTTAATTTTTAATCTTAATGATAATAGAAATTTTTGGAATTCTTGTTAGTATTTTTGGTATTTTAATGAGCATTGGATATTTTCCTCAGGCTTACAAAATTTACAAAAATAAAGATGCAAAAGGAATTAGTATAATTTCATACCTAATATTTTTTGTTGGATGTTTAGTGTGGTTAATTTATGGAGCACTCCTTCAAGATTTTCATATAATAATTAGTTTTGTTGTTGGAGTTATTGGTTCATTTCTAGTTTTGGTTCTTGCTTTGAAATATAAATAATTACTATTTTAACAAAAATTTTATAATATTTTCTGCTAAATCGCTACCGTAATTTTTATCCGAATTAGATAGAACAATTACTGAAAGTTTTTTATTGGGTACAGAATAAATGCTTGTCCTAAATCCTATTGATTCTCCTCCATGATAAACTACTTTGTTTTTGCCCAATTTTTTTATAAAAAAACCTAAACCATAATATTCATCCTTTTCATCTGTTAAAACGTCTTTTGATTGAGATAAATCAATCAGAGGTTTTGATAATATTTTGTTTCTATTTATGACCCATTTATACAAATCCTGTACTGAGGAATAGATACTACCATCACCCATTGTGAAACTTGTTATATTGTTATCAGTTTTAACAAATTTATTATTTTTGAAAGAATAACCATAAGCCCTATTGAGTATGTGTGTTTTGTTTCTTTCAGATAAAATGCTATTTTTCATTCCAAGAGGCCTAAAAATATTTTCTCGAAGATAATTAGCATAGGAAAGTCCCGAGATTTTTTCTATCAATTCCTTCAATATACAATATCCCCCATTATTGTAATCCCAAGACCTACCTGGTTTGAATTTATACTTTTTCTGAGAAGAAACTAACTTTAAAACTTCTTTATCACTTATTGGAATTTTTCTATTTTTTCTTATAATATCTTCGTAGTTTAATAATCCAGATGTGTGATTAAGTAAGTTATTAATTGTTATTTCTGAATTTTTAAATTCCGTAAAATATTTTTTGATCTTATCTTCCAGCCTTAATTTATTTTTTTCAATTAATTGCAAGACGCAGGTTGCAGTAAATTGTTTTGAAACTGAAGCTAATCTAAAATTTGTTTTTGGCGTTATTTTTATTTTATTTTTTAAATCACTCAATCCATAAGATTGCGTTAATAATAATTTGTTTTCAATTATTATTCCAATTGAAATTCCTGGACTTTCTATTGAATAATCAGAACATAATTTATTTAAGAATAATTTTGTTTTTTTAATATTCATAACATAATAAAAGATTATTCATTTAAAACTATTTTCTAAAAAAACTTAAAATTACTGTTACAACGGCCGTTAAAATAATTGCCCAACCTAAAATATTTGAAAATAAATTTCCAGGAAGTATTTCAGGTACGCTTAGTGGTCCGTGTATTAATGCGTAACCTACAACTAAAGAAACCAAAAGTCCTGAAAGCCATGCAAAAAATGAAATTGTATGCTCAAGATATAATTGCCTTTTTTTGTTTACCATGAGAAATTGAATTTGGTATTGTTTAAATAATTTTAGAATTCATCTAATTCCAAATCTAGTTCTTCATCCAAATCCTCTTCGTTTTCTTCACTCAAGTCAAAGGCTTGATTTCTTTCTTCCATTAGTTCGCGTTCTTCTTCTGTTAGAGATTCCCAAAGATGATCTTTGTCACAGATTGAACCCGGACTTGTCGGTTTTTCTATTATTTCTTCATCCATTTTATTTTTTCAAATGAACATCCATTTGTGGAAATGGTATTGATATCTTTGCCTTGTTTAAGGCGTTGTAAATTTTTGTGTTTGCTTCATCGATTGCAGCAAATCTCTCTTCATATGAATTAACAAAAAAGTATGCTTTGAAATTTAGTGCTGAATCTGCCATTTCTAAAAATCTAACCGATGGTTCTGGATCATTAGCAAATCCTTGAACAGTTTTAATTTCTTTCATTACAATTTTTTTTACTTCTTCTATCTTTGAACCATATGCCACAGAAAATGGAATTACAACTCTTGACTTTGGTTCTGGCATTGCAATATTTTGAACATTTTCATTTGATAACTTTGAGTTTGGAACAAAAATCATTTCATTGTCAAAAGTTTTTACTCTTGTACTTCTGAGTCCAATATGTAAAATTGTTCCTGTTGTTCCGTCTGAAAGTTTAACTAAATCCCCAACACGAATTGTCTTATCTAAAATTATTGAAATTCCTCCAAAAACATTTGCAAGAGAAGACTGAAGTGCGAAGGCAATTGCAATTCCTCCAATTCCAACACCCGCTAAAAGAGGTCCAATTTCAATTCCCCAATAACTAAGAAGATAAATAATTGTTGCAATAATCAAAACTACCTTCACTGTTCCTTGAGTTAATTGAATTAATGCATCATTTGATTTTGTCTTTGTTTTCGTTGCAAATCGTTTCCAAGCACGTGCATAAACTAAATCAAAAATTACATAAATTAAATATGCGACAACGAGTACCAAAAAGGAAGAAATTAAATCATGAAAAATCATTGAAATTTTTTCACTTAAAGTTAATTGATTTATTGCAATTTTTAATCCGACAAGTAGTACAATTAAAGTTAGGGGTCTAGCTGATTTGGCTATAATTAAATCATCTAAATTGGTTTTTGTTTTTAGTGTTAATTTTAAAATAATTTTTTCTAAAATAAATGCCCCAAGACGAATTAGAGCAAAAGAAAGAAGTAAATAAATTAATGCAATTAAGTATTCATTCTCTGTAAAATTTAATATCACTTCTTTTATCATTACATTTCCTCTACTGTGTCTATTCCTATTAAGTATAAACTGTTTTTTAATATTTGCCTAAAAGATTCAATTAAATGTAATCGGAACCCTTCGCTGTCTGAACCAATAACTGGACAAGAATGATAAAATTCATTGAATGTTTGTGCAAGTTTATATGAATAATTTGCAATTAAAGAAGGGTTTACTTCTCTGTAAGCCGAGTAAACAATATCCCTAAATTCATTTAATTTTAAAATTAAATCTATTTCTTTCTCTTCGAGTTTTTCAGGAATTGTTGCTTCTGGAATTTTTTCTACTTTTCTTAAAATTGAAGAAGCACGGGCAAAGGAATATTCCATGTATGGTCCTGTGTCTCCCTCAAAAGAAATTGATTCATTTGGATTGAAAACCATATTTTTTCTTATGTCCACTTTTAGCAATAAATATTTTAGAGCCGAGAGTGCAATAATTAAACTTCTTTCATCTAGTTCGAATTTTTTTAATTTTGTTCTTTTTTTCAAATCTTCTCTTATTAATTTTTGTAATTCATCGATTAAATCGTCTGCGTCAACAACTGTTCCCTCACGAGATTTCATTCTTCCTTCAGGAAGGTTTACCATCCCATACGAAAGATGTTTTAATTTTTCTTTATTCGCAATTTTTAATTTTTCTAAAATATTAAACAAAACATTAAAGTGATATTCTTGTTCGTTTCCTGTCACATAAATTGATTCATCCAATTTGAAGTCTTCGAATTTCTTTTTTGCTAAATAAATATCTTGGGTGATATAAATTGAAGTTCCGTCGGAACGCAAAAGAACTTTCTCTCCGAGTCCCTCTTTTGTTAAATCAATAATTATTGCTCCATCTTCTGTTTTTTTGAAAACTTTTTTCTTTAAACCTTCTAAAATTATGTCTTTTCCTTCTTTGTATATTTTACTTTCAAAATATTCCTTGTCTAATTTTATTCCAAATTTTTTGTAAGTTTCTTCAAAGCCTTCAAGAGCCCAAGAGTTCATTTTTTTTGAAAGCTCAATTGTTTCTTTGTCTCCTTCTTCCCAAGCTTTTAACATTCCTTGTGCCTCTAATTCTAATTCTGGATTTGTTTTTACTTTTTGATTAAATTTAACATAAAAATCTCCAACGAAGTGATCTGGTTTTATTTTCTTTTTTTCAGGAGTTTCATTCTTTCCCCATTTTTTATATGCTAACATTGATTTACAAATGTGTGTTCCCCTGTCGTTATTTAGGTTACTTCTAATAACTTTATTTCCCATGAATTCATAAATTCTTGAAACTGATTCTCCTATTGCCATGTTTCTTAAGTGCCCTAGGTGAAGTGGTTTATTAGTATTTGGAGAAGGAAATTCAATCATTACTGTTTTTTCATTTTTTTCTAATTTGCCATAATTTTCTTTTTCTTTTTCAATTTCTAAAATTAAATTTGCTGCTAAATTTTTTCTGTTTACAAAAAAATTAAGATAGGGTCCAGCTGATTGTATTTCTTCAAAATCATTTGGCAATTCTTTCATTTGTTCACGTAACCTTATTGCTATGTGATGTGGGGGAATTCCTAATTCTTTTGACAAAATAAAACAAGGAAAAGCAAAATCTCCGTTACTATATTCTTTTGGAATTTCAACTGCGTTTGAAAAATCTGTTTTAACCTTGAAACCTGCTTTTTTTATTAAATCATTTAATATTTCGATAACTCTCTCTTTCATAAAAGAAAAAAGGCTATTGAATTAATAAAGGTTATTGGAAGAGTTAGTTAGATAAAAAAAGATTATTTTATTAAATAAATTATTTTAACTCTTTTTTAGAATTTTTTATTGCTTTTTTTATTCCCTTTTTCAAATTATTTGTGGCTTTTTTACTTTTGTCTATTTTTTCTTTAATATATTTTTTACTATGCTTTAAAGATTTTTTTACTTCAATTTTAGATTTATGAAGATGATTTTTTGCTTTTTCTTTTTCACTTTTTTCCATTTCAATTAATACCTTAATAATAAATATATTTTAAACTTTATAATAATAGATAGAAATATATTGGTATAAAAATAAATTATAACTCCAAAGCTTTCAAAACTTCTTTGTGAATTTCTTCTACACTTGGATTTGCATCCAGAACAATAAATTCAAAATTTTCTTTCAAAAAAGGCATTACGGGCTCAGTTTTTTCCTTGTAAATTTGAAATCGGTTATGAATTGCTTCGTGTGAGTCGTCGTGTCTTTTAATTAAATCGACGTTGCATTTTTCGCAATGTGTAGTTTTGTTTGAATAAATTTTTTTGCAATTTGGGCAAACCATTCTTGAAGATAATCTTTCATAAGCTGTGTCTTCAGTTAGTTCAAAAAATAAAACTGTGTCAATTAAATTATGTTCTTTTACATATTCTGCTTGGGGAAGAGTTCTGACGGCACCATCTAAAATATATCCTTTTGTGCCTTCTGAAAATTTTGATAATGCTTTTTCAATTAACTGAAAAATTATTTCATCAGGCAAGAATCCCCCGTTATTTATTGATTCTTCATAAGGTTGAATAATTTTGTCATGGTTTTTGAAAGCTTCACGAATTATGTCTCCTGTTGAAATTTGCTTAAACCCAAATTTTTCCAAGAGTTCTGCTTGAGTTCCTTTTCCCGCCCCAGGTAAACCCATGAATAAAAGTTTTCTCATAATTGAAAAAATAAAATAAAAGTTATAAATATTGTTGTTGAGAAATTATTTAATAATTTCTTTTTACATTTTTTTCTTCTATTTTTGAAAGCCCTTTCAAAAGTTCATCTACTCTTGATTTTTTTTCAGGATTTAATTTTTTTATTTGCTCCCAATTCTTTTTCAAAGAATCAAGATAAGATGGAATTCCTGAACCAATTAAACCAATAAAAACTGTTGAACGATTTGACTTCAAAAGTTTTGCCAAATCATCAATTAATTCTAACGTTTGAACTTCCATATTGAAAGAAACTTTTTTTGTTTTTATGTCTTCTAATGCTGTGTATGATATATCCATTGTTTTTCCTCCAGGTTTAATAATATATTCCTTTGGTAATATATAAATATTA
>JAACWA010000038.1 GCA_009992175.1 archaeon | reverse complement strand
TCTTTTAGAAGCAAATGGTGGGCATATAGATTCAGTGGATTTTTCTCCTGGTTCTAGGTATTACCCTTCGTCTTCAAAATTAACTTTTGCTGGTGCAGAAATTCCTTACTGGTTTTATGTTTCTGGCGCAGGTATTTCAAGAACGCAAGTTCCAGAATTAGAAGACATGGAAAAAGAGTTAAGTAGTTATTTAGAGGATAAAATTAAATTATGTTCTCTTCAGAATTTTATTAATGATGGCTATAATATTGAAAAGGGTTTACCAATAGCAAATGTTTTTATTCAAGATGATTATGTTGATGTTTCTTTAGATATGAATTTGTTTATACAAAAAGGAGATGAAGCGTCTTCAATAACAAGTCATGAAACTAGAATTAATTCTAATTTAGGAACACTTTATTCTGAGGCGAAAGGTGTTTTTGAAAAAGAAAATACTGATTACTTTTTAGAAAATTATTCTATTGATGTTTTAAGACTTTATACTCCAGTTGATGGGGTTGAACTTACTTGTTCACCAATGGTTTGGTCTGCAAATGAAATTTATAATAATTTAACTGAAGCACTTGAAGTGAATACAATGTCTTTAACCAATATTGGACCTAATGATGATTATTTTGTTTTGGATTTATCTACAGAAGCTAAAATTAGTTTTATGTATTCAAAAGATTGGCCAACTTATTTTGAAGTTAATCCAACTGATAATGGAGTTTTAGTTGCTAAACCTGTTGGAAATGAACAAGGTCTTGGAATTTTAGGATTTTGTTATGTTCCATACCATTTTGTTTATAATTTACGTCATCCAGTTATGGTTAGATTAGAAAAAGATGGAGAGAGTTTTCAATTTCCAACAATGGTTTTAATCGAAGGTAATGTTCCTAGAACATCTCGGAAAGGTGAATCTATTGCTTCAAATGCGCCTGAACTTTGTAATTATAAAAATTCTGAAATTTCTGTAAGTGTTTATGATACTGATTTGAATCCAGTCGACGCAGAAATTAGGTTTGATTGTTTTGGTTCTACTTGTGATATTGGAACAACAAGTAATGGAGAACTAAAGGAGAATTTTCCTCAATGTGTTAATGGTTTTATCAATACAAAAGCTGAAGGATATCAAGATTCAAGAACTATTTTTTCAACGGTTAACGAGGGAAGTTTGGTTGTAATTTTAGATAAGTTATATGAAAAGGATTTAGAATTAAATTTTGGTGGGAAGAAGTATTCAGGAAATGCTATAGTTACTTTTAGTGGTGAAGATGAAACAAAAACAATTATTTACCCTGAACAAAAATCAATTAATTTGAGTCAAGGATTTTATAATATCAGTGTTATGTTATTTGAAGAATCAACTTTAAAACTTCCTGAATCAAGTGAAGAATATTGTATTGATGCACCAAGGAGCGGATTACTTGGTTTAGCTGGCTTGACACAAAAACAATGTTCGACAATTACTGTTCCTTCTCAATTGATTTCAAATGCTTTAGTTGGTGGAGGAGAAACTGTTTATTCTTTTGTTGATTCTGATTTAAGTTCTTCAGAAAAAATAATTATTGTCGGAGACGAAATTAATGTTCCTACTTCATTAGATGAATTACAAAACAATTATATTTTAATAGACACAAATGCTTTGGAGGTTAGATTAGAATGAGGGGAAATAAAAAATATATAATTTTTGTATCATTTATTTTATTATTGGGTTTAGTTTTAGCTTCAC
>JAACWA010000036.1 GCA_009992175.1 archaeon | reverse complement strand
AAAGAAAATAAAAACAAGCTTATTTTGAGAATTGTCTCGGCAGGTTTCGTCTGCCTTCTTTCGTTTTGGCTGATTGATAAGATAATTTTCTTAATAAAATAAATCTATAAAAGATAAAATTAAAAAAGCAAAAGGATTGATTCAAACTCCATTATTAATAGGGATTATAATCTCTCTTATAGTCGTAGTTGGAATTGGTTATGGAATATTTAAAAATCATATTGCCACTACTTCTAATACAGTAACAGTAGAAGAATTTATGAAAGCTCGGATAGAAAGAAATATGGAAAAAGCTTCATCTTTTCTTACTGACAATGCGAAAACGCAGTATTCCTCAGGGAAGCTAACTTTGCTTGGAACATCTAATCCTCATTTTGCCGATTTTAAAATTTTGGAAACACAAAAATTAAACGCTACTCAATTTAAATTTAAAGTAAGAATTTACGAAGAATATACCGGTCAGGGCAAGGTAGGATATTTTGATGAAACTTTAACTGTGATTAAAAAGGGAGATAGATATTTGATAGATTCAGTTGAACGAAGCGAATACACTAATCTTGTGCAAAAAGTTAATCAAGGTCCTCATCCCTATTTTAATAATATTTATGGGTTTACCTTAATGTCTGATCCTAATCAATCAAATCCTTATACAGACTATCCTGATCTATATTCTTTTCAAGTAATTCCAATAACTAAAAACTGTGGAGATATTACCTTAACTTGTCCTCCGGCAACAATTATTCCAGGTTTTAGGATAGATGTAGATAAACGACCTCCACTACCTTTAACTCAAAAAATGGTTTTCCCGAATAATCCAGTGCCTTTTTGTTTTATTAAAGGAAATCCTGAATATGCTGCGGGTTCAATATATGACAGTTATTATTATATTACTACCACAAAAGATAACAGGTGTTTTGCTATGCACTTTGTAATTCATAAAGCAAACTGCAAGATGTTTGGTATCAAAGAACAAATAGACAAGTGCGCTCAAGGTGAAGATAAAAAAGACCAAATTCCTGACGAATACGTTAAAACATTTAAATTTGTACAATAAGGGGATAAATTTTTATTTCTAATTGAACACTCATTATTGGACAATTTTTATTTAAGAAATAGCGAGTAGCAGGGTAGGGTAAATATGGTAAAATAAATCTATGAAAGAAAAAATAACTAGATTTCTACAAAAAATTAGTTTAAATTTAGAAAGAAAAAAATTATTGATTGTGATAGTCGCTATCGTAATATTAGTAATCTTAGGTTTTGCTGTATTGTATTTGAGTAAATCGAAAACACCTTCGTTTCCTACGTCTATTGAGAAAATGAACGACTATTGTGATAAGGTACAAGATCAAGACATGAAGGTTTTTTGTAACGAGGTCGGTTATAAACTCGTGACTTTACATAAACAAGATCTCTTATCTATTTGTGATACAACTCAAAATCAAGATGCGAAAAATTATTGTTATAGGAGGGCAGCTTTTGAAACACAAGATTTATCTATTTGTGATGGAATGGAGGATCAAAGCGAGAAAGAGTGGTGTTATGAAGGTGTTGCTATAGCCCAAAAAGATCTATCTATTTGTGATAAGATAAAGGGTCAGAAGATTAAAGATGTATGTTATAAATATGCACGACCCTAAACTAATGTTTTTTTAGTTTTAAGATTATTTTATTCAAGAGATTCAAGAAGAGCTAACCTCTTACAACTATATTAACACTGAAACATATTCTAATGTCGCTCAGTACACAAAATCCACATAGCTTTCAACATCGTTTCATAGGGCCAGCAAACTTAAAAACCTTTATTTCAAAGGTTTTTTTTAATTAGGGTTAAATAAAATTTGAATTTGTGGTATAATAAAAATAAGAAGAAATTATAAAATAAATTTATGAAACAAATACTTAAAATCATCTTACCTATATCTATAGCAATACTCATTATTTTAGGGTTAGCTTTCTATTGGTTTCAATGGCGACCATCTGAAATAAGAAAGAGTTGTTATTTTCAAAACATGTTCACTGGGGAGAGATTTGAAATGAATTATAATAATTGTTTGTTAAGTAACGGTTTAGAAAAATAATTTTATG
>JAACWA010000005.1 GCA_009992175.1 archaeon | reverse complement strand
CTTTCAACTCTTTTTCCAGCAATATACTGCGAAATAGCAGCCTTAGTTAAGCCCATCATTAAAGCAATGTTATCATAACTAATTTTGTGTTCCTTGGAAAAACACATAGCCATCTCTCTTCTTACCGCGGGGATGATATACCAGACTTCTATTTCTTGAGGTAATGTATGCATTTAATTAATAGGAACTTTTAGGTTATAAAGTTTGTTACAAAGAGGATTCTGGGACAAAACTAATATTTAAATTTTGATTCTTTGAAAACTTTCATGATGTTTTCCACATTTCCCAGATACATCAAAACTTTCTGTTTTACTTTTTTGTCTTTGCCTAATTTTCCTTCAACAACATAATAGTAAGTTTTACCTTTAATTTTTTTATTTCTTATGTATACCATCATATCCCATTTAGGCACAAATAATTTATAAATATTTATATTCTCCATTATACAAAAGTATTTATATTAGTTGGGCACAATAAGTATGGGGTAACTCAAAAAGCGGTGAAATTAAGGTTAAAACAATTAGATAAATACTTGATGAAAGAATATAAAAAAAATTTTTCTTCTTCGAAGAAAAATAATCCAAGTTATGAGACTGATTTTTACAAAAGGGTGAAAAATTCCATAAGACTTCTGAACCTTTTAATAAAAAAAGCAACTGAAAAGATTAACACAATCAAAGATACTGGTCACCCACAAAAATTAAATCCGGAAACCAAATTAAGGATAAGATTGATTAAAAAATGGAAACAAAATAAGAAACCAATCAACATTTCCTTCTTGGATATGGAAGAAAAAAAATTTTCTTAAAACATGTATAGGGGGATTAATAGATACTGATGATTCAATTTTCAAAATGTCTCAAAGAGATTCTAATCTAATTAGAATAAATTTTACTAACCACAATATTACCTTATTAAATGACGTTAGAAAAGCATTTTTAATTTTGGATTTCATCCTTCAAAAATAACTAATAATAGATAGATTTACCTCTCTAGGCAGGATGAGATAAGAAAATATTTAAAAGAGATTGGTTTTTCAAACTTTAGATACCAAGAACGTTTAAAGAGTTTTAGCCCCGTAGTCTAGTGGTCAAAGATCTGAGCCTCTGGAGCTCGGGACCCAGGTTCGAATCCTGGCGGGGCTATTGTTTCTACCACATAAAATTATTCAAATCTAAAAAAATTCGCAAAAACATGGCTTTGGATAAAAGTATTATTTCTATTGACCCTGATATTTTCTATAAAATTGTAGATGAAAAAGTTAGTAAACTAGATTCAAAAC
The DNA here is from genome assembly GCA_009992175.1 of archaeon. Classification (GTDB taxonomy): domain Archaea; phylum Nanobdellota; class Nanobdellia; order Pacearchaeales; family GW2011-AR1; genus GW2011-AR1. The sequence goes on along the minus strand of JAACWA010000005.1, from coordinate 10,020 downwards.
ATTTATGGTATGAATTTTCAGTAAAACCTTCAGCTTATGAATCAATTGGAGAATATCTTAAAGAAAAAACTCATAGTATCACCCCAGAAAATTCTGAAGAATTTCTAAATTTTTGTAATCCAATTTTAAAATTAAAAGAATTGATTTCAACAGATTGGGCTGAACATATGCCTGTTGAGGAATTAATAATAGTAAATAGAAATGAAAATGAAAAAATCCTTTATGATAAAGTGAGTAATGGAAAATTATACAATTTATACCCTTTATTAATTTTTTCAGATAAATTTTTTCCCGAATATGCATTCTTTAATTTTGAAAACTCAAAAGAAATAGGTGGAATATATCTCTCAACAAAAGACCCAAAATATCCTGGACTTAAGGATTGGAAAACAATCATCACAAAGGATATCAACAAAAAGATCCTTAGGGAACTAGAATAAATAAAAAATAAAAAAAATAATTTATTTAGATTTAGAATTATTCTAAATCCTAAATTGAATCATCTTCAGTAGACTCTTCTTCTGAAGTTTCTTCTACTGGAGCTTCTTCGCTAGAATCTTCCGAAATTTCTTCCAAAGTTCCCTTAGACTCTTCTGAACTTTCTTCAGCAGTTTCTTCTGTTGAAGCTTCTTCAGGAGTTTCTTCTAAAACTTCTTCCTTAGACTCTTCTAAATTAGTTTCAGTATTTTCCTCTGAAACTGGTGTTTGATTTTGTTCTTCTTCCATTTTTTCCTCCTATTAATTTTATATTCCAAATTTCGAAAGAAAAAAGTTTTTTTAAAGGTATAGATTCTTATTATACTATTAAAAACAACAAAATGAAAATAGAAATAGGAAAATATTATAATTTGAAAATGAACATTTTCGGAAGAGATGTGGATTATACTGGAAAAGTTTTAAATTTAAAAAATGGAGAATTTAGACTAGAAACTGATGAAGACAATGGATGTAGAGCCCTAACTCTAAATGAAAAAGATATTATCTTTAGTAAAGAAACTTCTGAACCAGAAAAAGAAGAAAAAACTTGGAAAATAAGAAAAAAAAGAGCCCAAGACTATGAACTAAAACCTAGTGTAGAACCAGATTTCTAAATTAAGAAAAACCTATTAAACCTGAAATTTGTATCTTATTTATGGTACAATACACTTATTCCTCACACAGAACAAGACACATTGAAAAAATTAGAAAACAAAGGGTAAAATATCCCCAAGTTGCAAAAAATATAGTTTTTACTTCAGACATCCTTCTAGAAGTTTTGGATGCAAGGTTTCCAGAAGAAACAAGAAATTCTGAACTAGAAAAAGAAATAGAAAAACAAAAGAAAAAAATAATTTATGTAATAAATAAGTCAGACTTAGTAAAACCTTCAAAATTAAGTGAAATAAAAAATAATTTCTTTCCTTATGCAATTGTTTCATGTTCCAAAAGAAATGGAATAAAGGAATTAAGAAATTTAATAAAAAAACTTTCAAAGCAAATAGAAAGAAGAGAGATGAGAGAAATAAAAAAAGATAAAGTTGTAATGGGTACTGATAACCGAATAAAAGTTGGAGTTATTGGTTACCCTAACGCGGGAAAAAGTTCTTTAATTAATATTCTTGCGGGAAAGTCCGGTGCGGGAGTAGGTTCTGAAGCCGGATTCACAAAAAATGTTCAAAAAATAAAACTCTCAGAAGGAATAGTTTTAATTGATTCACCCGGAGTAATCCCTGAAGACCAATATTCAATGAGTGACAAAAAGAAGATTTCTGAAAGTGCAATTTTTGGAGGAAAAAGTTACACTCAAATAAAAGACCCTGAATTTGCAGTTAATGAATTGTTTAACACTCAAAAAGAACTTCTTGAAAAACATTATAAAATTAAGGTGGAAGATTCAGACGAATTAATTGAAAAAGTGGGAGAAAAGAAAGGGATGATGAAAAAAGGTGGAGAAGTGAATACTGACCAAACTTCAAGAGAAATTTTAAGAGCGTGGCAAAAGGCTGAAATTCGTTGAGTATTTAGGTTCATCTGGATTTATATCTTCTTCATACAAGGGAAGATAATTTTTCAAAAATTCTAAATGAAGAGTATGAAAAAAAGTTTCATCCCTTTTGGGAAGTTTAACTGGAACAAATTCCCCTTCTTCAATTAAAACTTCCAAAACTTTTATTGTGGGAGGGTCTTTCATCATAAGAGTATGTTCATAATAATTATTAAAATTAGATTGCTGTTCTTTTGTTGGAAAAAAAGTTGAATTAATTCCATCAAAAATAAAATCATGAAGATAAACTTCTGTTTCATATGAAAGAGGAGCCTTAAATTTTCCTTTTTTTTGATAATTTTTTTTTGGTTTCACTTTAATTCTCCTTTTTCCCTCAAAAAATTTATATTTGGGGCAACATCTTCTTTATTTAGACTATCAATTTTAACCCAACAAATCTTGTGACCAAAATGTTCAAATGAATTAAAATTATTTTTAAAATTTTCAATTTCTCCCATGAAATGATAAAGAAAAATATTCATTTTTTCACTTGTCTGAGGTTTTTTACTTAATTTTAAAGTTGGCAATTTACTAATAATTTTTCCCTTGAATCCTGCTTCTTCTTTCAATTCTCTAATTGCACAATTTTCCAAACTTTCTCCAAATTTGACTTTTCCACCGGGAATTTTGAAAAAATTATCCTTTCCATCATTTGAAACTAAAAGTTTTCCATCTTTAACAATCACCAAACCAGAAGCAACAATTTTATCCATTTCTTTAGCCACATCAAATAAAGTGAAAAATCCTATTTAAAATTAGATATTCTTAACCATATAAGTTCCTTCTAAATTGTAACCTAATTTTTTATAATACTCTCTAACTCCAACTCCAGAAATGACTGCAAGCTTTTTGTAACCTGCATCTTTAGCAATTTTTTCCGCTTCCTTCATTAAAAGTTTTCCGAATCCCATATGCTGAGAATTAATTCCTTTTTCATGTAAATTAAGTGCTTGCCCATAGACATGAAGTTCACGAACAATTGCACAATCCCATAATTCTTCCAAAAAAGTTTCATTAGGAAACCTTAACCTTAAAAGTCCAAACAAAACATCATCTGAATTAACAATTTCAAAAAAGAATTCTTTACCTTGAGAAGAATCGTATTCAATTGTTTTTAGTTTAGTATCAAGTTTTAAATCTTCTTTATTGAAACCAATTTCTCTTATTCTTATTTCTTTTATTGAATTGTTCTTCTCTTTTCTTAGTTCATCCTCAACTTCCTTTCTTATGGAAGTTGAAGCGGCATGACTCAACATTTTTTCTTTTGGAATTTCCCTCATAACCCTCATAACTCTACAATAATCTGGAATAATTCTCATCATACGAGTTAAAACTTCCCTTATTTCAGAATCTGTATAAGTTTTGTAATTAATTCTTTTATACATTTTAGCTAAGGGGGAATCTTCAACAATCTGACAAGGGTAAATCTTTAATTGGTCTGGCCTAAAACTTTCATCTTCAAAAACTAACTTAAACTTTTCAATATCTTTTTCAACATTTGAATATGGAAGCCCAGGCATAATGTGATATCCTAACTTAAACCCTGCATCTTTCAACCTTTGTGAAGAATCAATAACATCTTTTATTTTGTGCCCTCTTGCAGTTTTTTTATAAATCTCATCATCTAAAATTTGAATTCCAATTTCAACACGAGTTGCACCAAATTCCCTCATTCTTTTTATTTCTTCAACTGAGCAGTTGTCAGGCCTGTTCTCAATACACATTGCAACAATTCTGTGTTCCGCAGTCTCATTTATTTTTTGAGCCTCAGAAAGGGTCTTAGACTCTTTTCCATTCAAAATATCAAAACATCCTTTTATGTAATCATACTGGTAATCAAGGTCATACTGTAAAAAAGTTCCTCCAATGATAATAAGTTCAATTTTATCAGTTGGATGGCCCATATTTATCAAAGCGTTAAGACGAGATTCGACCTGTTTTCGAACATCAAACTTTAACTGAAGTGCCCTCATAACTGCCGGACTTTTGTCTGTATAACTCTGTGGAACAAAGTCTCCACCAGGGCAATAGATGCAAGTTCCATGATTACACTTACGTGGTTTTAAAACAACAGTTAGAGGGGTTACTCCTGACTTTGACCTAACTGGTTTCTTTATTCCATTCTCTAGTTTGTGGTTTGACATATATTTTCAAGAAGATATTTATTTTTAAAATGTATTGATTGATTAAAACCATAAAAAAAGATGAACTTGTAGAAAAAGTTAAAAAAATTTCAAACCACTTAAAAAAAGAAAAGTTAATTGATGTAGCTTACAAAGTTGTAGAAGACTATGGAAAAGGAAGAATAACTCCCCACTCTTTCCATACACACCACCACTTTAAACTAGAAACCAACAAATTTAAAATTGAATTGGATGACAAGTACAATCAAATGGGCTCAGGAGATTTAAATATTTTTTATGAAAACAAACTGGTACTAGAATTAAGAAGAAGTTACTTTGAAAAAGATTCTACCAATTCAATAGTAGAAAATTGGGAAGTTGTTAAATATTACAAGGGAATGTGGGAAAAAGAAATTAAAAATCTTCCAAAAAAAATGGAAGAAAAAAATAAGAGATGAAGAAGAAAGAAATGAGAAAATTAGAAATCCCAAAATCCCAAAAGATGTTTTGTTAAGTATGAAATCCAGGTATGATTTAGATTGAATTTATTCTTATTTCAACAAACATTTTTTAATCCCCATTGCCAAATAAAATTATGGAAAACCAAGAAAAACTTTGGGATAAAATTGCTCCAGAGTGGAATGAATACAAACAAAAACCTTCAGAAAATGCTATTGAATTTTTGAAAAAAACAAAAGGGAATATTCTTGATTTGGGTTCAGGTTCAGGTAGACACTTAACTAAAATAAAAAATGGAAAAATGTTCTTACAAGATTTTTCAGAAGAAATGTTAAATTTAGCAAAAAAGAAAGCAAAATTAAAAAAAATAGAAGCTAAATACCTAAAAAGTCCATTAAACAAAATTCCAAAACCGGACAAATTTTTTGATTATGCAATTTGTGTTTCAGCAATTCATTGTGTTGAAACCGCAGAAGAAAGGTTAGACTCAATCAAAGAACTTTATCGAGTTCTTAAGAAAGGGGGGGAAGCTTATGTTGGAGTTTGGAATGCAAAGTCAAAAAGATTTATGGATAAGTCAAAAGAAAAAATGGTTGGATGGGGAGACTTAGGAAAAAGGTACTACTATTTGTACTATGAAGAAGAAATCCATAAACTGTTCAAAGAGATAGGTTTTGAAATTGTCTCAACCCAAAACTCTGAAATGATGATTAATTTTATTGCGAGAAAAATATAACTTTTTATAGATTAAAACCATCAAAATAACATGAAACACTATTACTCTAAAAGCTATATTGAAGAAAGAAAAATTGAACCTGCTAATGCCTTGATTGTTTTCTTACTTGGACTTGCCTCAGGACTTTTTATTTTGGGTGCGGCAGGCTCGTTTGGAATGAGTAAACCAATAGAACAAAATCTTCTTTTAATTGTGGGAGTAGTCTATTCTATTGCAGTAATTGCATTTTTATACCCTAGAAAAAAAAGGACTCACCTTCACACTCCAGATCCAGAAATAATAGAAAAAGAAACCTTTGTGGACAGACCTGTTTTAAAAGAAGTAATTAAATATAAAGACCGACCTGTTGAAAAAATAATAATAAAAGAAGTTGAAAAACCAGTAATAAAAGAAACTATTCTTGAAAAAAAAGAAGTGAAAGAAAAAAAATCTAAATATATGGGTTCAACTTACAATGAAAAATATCACTTAAGAACTTGTAGATTTTCTGGAGCAATAAAACCCAAATACCTTGTTGAAGAAAATGACCTCCAATATTTCAAATTAAGAGGATACGCTCCTTGCAAAGTTTGCCATCCTGAGAGAAATTAATTTTTCTTAAACTTCTCTTTAAAACCTTCTATTACTTCTTTGTGAAAAATATATTTTTTCCCATCAAAGTCTAATGCCTCCCAACAAACCAAGTCATCCAAATATCTTCCCAAAAAATCTTTTTCTTCATTCAAAATTTTCCCATATTTTTTTTCAATTTTGTTAAAAATTCCTTCCTTGCTAATTCCCAATGGATTACTCACAGCAATTTCTCCCAAATAAAAAGGAATGTAATAATCTTTTATTTTAATTTCTAAATCTTTTTCCATCACTAGAACAAAAAAATTTGGTTTATAAGGTTTGTTAGTAATTTATTCTTTCTTGCCTTTTCCTTTAACAATCTTCATCATGTCAAAGAAACTTTTCTTCTCAAAATCAATTATTTTATTTTCTTCTATAGAAATATTCACTTTTATTAATCCCAAATTATTCAAAAATCCTGTTACAATCAAAAAATCTTTTCCATTTGACCTTTGTAGACTAAAAAGAAGTTTTTGGATTCTTCCATTAATCTTTTCTTCGGTCATCTTATCCATTATCATTTTTTCAAAATCTTCAAGGTTAAAAGTATGTTCAACTGAAACTTTTTCAAAAGGTTTAGTTTCAAAATTTTCAACAGGCATAAATTCAACTTTTCCGTCAACTCTAAAAGAATTCATCTTTTTTTCAGAAGGCAACCAAAAGTCAAAGTGAATTTTGTTTTCCTTCCCAGAATGTTCTCGGTCAAGAATAAATAAACAGCTACATAAATATGCCTTCGGATTCTTTTTTATGAATTTTTTATATTCATCAGAATCAACTAACTTTTCATAAAAAAATTGGAAGTTCATAAAAAATCTAATTTGGAGAAGTTTATAAAATTATTTCAAACTCTTAAAATCAACTTCTTCACTAAGTAATCCATTAAGAATTTCTTTTAACTCACTAATTTTAACCCTTTTCTGTTTTTCACTATCTCTGTCACGAAGAGTAACTGCCTTATCCTTAATCGAATCATAATCAATAGTAATTGCATAAGGGGTTCCCGCCCCTGCACTTCTCAAATACCTTTTTCCAATACTTCCCGAGATGTCATAATCAACTACAAAGTTTTTTTCTAAATCTTGTTTTATTTTTTCAGATAAACTGAGAAGTTCTTCTTTTTTCATTAATGGAAAAACTGAAACATCAATTGGGCTTATGTGATAAGGAATCTTGAAAGTTGTTTTCCCTTCTCCCTCTCCTTTCTTTTCATAAAACAAATCAATTAAAGCATAAGTTGGTCTATCACTTCCAAAAGCAATTTCTAAAACATGAGGAACAAATTTTTCTCCATTTTCACGCACAGCTTCCAACTTTATTCCGGAAGCTTCTGCATGTTTTTTCAAATCATAATCAGTTCTATCATGAACTCCACAAACTTCAACCCACCCATAATTATTCAATTTAATTTCGATATCCCAAGCGTCATCAGCATAAAATGCCTTTTCATCTTGATGATGTTGTCTTAACCTAATTTTCTCAGAGGGTATTCCAAAATTTCTAAATTGAGTATAAGCAAGCCATATACACCACCCATAAACTTCACTTTTAATCAATTTCTTTTTCAAAGCTTCCTCAACAGAAATTAATTTTTCCTTATGCTCTCCTTTTTTCTGTTCACTTTCAGGCCAAAATGGAAGTTTTTCCCCTTTGATTTCTTTATATCCTTCCCAACTATTTTTTTCCTTAGGGTCAACAAAAACTTGTCCTTCAGCTTGGGTAAACTCACGTCCTCTTAAAACATTTTGACGAGGAGAAATTTCATTTCGATATGCCTTTCCTATTTGAAAAACTCCAAATGGAAGTTTTTTTCTAAAATAATTGTAATAACGTAAAAAGGGTAAATAGGTCCCAGTTGCAGTCTCTGGACGTAATGACGCTTCTTTTCCACCCACAATTGTTCCGAGCATTAAATTTTGCTTTTCAATTTTCTCAACAAAATCTCCCTTACAAGTGGGGCATTTTATTTTATTCTTTTTTATAAAATCAAGTATCTCTTTTTCGCTAAATGAATCTGCAGGAACATCATGATTTTCTTCAATTAATTTGTCTGCCCTAAAAACTGCAGAACATTTTTTACATTTGATTGTTCTGTCTTTAAAGGTCTCTAAATGTCCTGAAGCTTTCCAAACTTCATTAGGTAAAACTGTTGGTCCTTCAATTTCTCTAAATCCATTTTGATTGAAAGTTTGACGAATAGAACTTTCAACTTTATTTTTTAATAATTTCCCGAGTGGACCATAAGTGTAAAAACCAGCAAGTCCCCCATAAATTTCTGGACTAGGACCCCAAATTAACCCTGCTTCTTGCACAAATGAAGAAAATTCTTTCAAGTCTTTTTCACTTTTTTTAATCATTCCCGAGAAAAGAAGACATATTATTTAAGGGTTTTGGGATTGCTTTCTTTGTAATCCATTTCACTCATTTCAATAAGAAGTTTCATTTGTAAATTATCTTTACAAGGTTTGCAATAATGATAAGATGGAATATCTGGGTCAATACAAGGCCAAAAAACTTCTCCTGGAACTTTTTTGTCTTTCCTGTAACATTCTACACAATAATAATCTTTTGCAAAAACTTGATTATCTTAATGAGCAATCTTATCAATTCCCCAAACTCCAAGTTTTTTCTCAAGTTTTTCGTTTGTCATTTCCTATTTCCTATCAATAATTTCTTTTTTCACCTTAGAAATAAACTTTGAAATCTTAACTCCATGCTCTAAGCTTCCATCCCGAGAACGAACACTTAATGTTTTTCCTTCTTCTTCCTTATCTCCAATTGTTACAGTATAAAAAACTCTTTCAAGCTGAGCATTTCTTACTTTCTTTCCTAAGCTTTCATTTGTTTTGTCAACTTCTACTCTAAACCCTTCTTTCACAAACTTTTCTTTTAACTTTTCTGAAAATTTATTATTTCCTTCATTCATCGGTAAAATTCTAACTTGAACTGGACTAAGCCAAAGAGGAAATTTACCTGAGTAGTGTTCAGTTATTATTCCAATAAACCTTTCAATTGAACCATAAATTACCCTATGAAGCATAATTGGTCTCTTTTCATTCCCTTCTTCATCAATATAAGTTAAATTAAACCTTTCAGGAAGAGCAAAATCAAGTTGGATGGTTGATGCTTGCCAAGTCCTACCCATTGAATCTTTAAGATGAAAATCTATCTTTGGACCATAAAAAGCTCCATCTCCTTCATTAATTTTATATTTAATTTTTTTTTCATTTAAAGCTTTTTCAAGTAATTTTTCGGCAGTGTCCCAATCTTTATCTGAACCAATTCTTTTTTCTGGTCTTGTTGAAAGTTCCACATGATCAAACTCTAAATTAAACTTTTTATAAAATTCTTTAATCATATCCATAATTCCAAAAATTTCTTCCTTAACCTGTTTCTCATTTGCACAAAATAGATGAGCATCATCTTGAGTAAATTGAATTACCCTGAACAAACCCGAAAGAACTCCTGAGAGTTCAACTCTGTGAACAATTCCTAACTCTCCAACCCTCAAAGGAAGGTCTTTGTAAGACTTAGGTTCTGTGTTATATACTAACATTCCTCCAGGACAGTTCATTGGTTTTGCTAAAAAAGGCCTTTTTTCATAATGAGTCAAAAAATTGTTTTCTTTATATTTATCCCAATGACCAGAAACCTTCCAAAGTTTACTATCCATAATTTGGGGTGTTGAAATTTCTTGATAATTTTCCCTTCTATGAATTTCTCTCCAATAATTTATCAATTCATTCTTTACTGCTAAACCTTTGTCATGCCAAAAGACCATTCCGGGAGCAACTGGACTAAAACTCCAAAGATTCATTTTTTTACCCAAAATTCTGTGGTCATTGTCTTCCAACTTGGAAGTATCTAATTTTGATTTGCTTATCTCTTTGAGAAGTTTTTTTACTTCTTCAAGATCCAACTCTTTTTCTTTTTCTTCATTTCCTTTTACAACAATTTCCCTACTTAATTCACTTAAAGGGTGACCCTTAACTTTTAATTCAAAACTTTTGTAATATCCAAAAGGAGCACGAGAAACTTCATAACCTTCTTTAGATAATTTTTCATCA
>JAACWA010000012.1 GCA_009992175.1 archaeon | reverse complement strand
GCAGCGATTGCTGAGATTTTTTTGAAATTTAATTTCATTTTTTTTATTTTTATCCTCCTTTCTACCTTTCTACTAAACTACCTTAGGGCAGTCAAAGTTTTACTAAAAAAGCTATAGGGGAACTTTTTTAGTCAACTTATAAGGTTACGCCTTGCATTCGTGTTTTGCAAATGCTTTAGCCTCCCTATAAGAACACCCCCAATTGAGTGTACTATAACAAGCGAAAATTTCTTTAAAAAGCTTTGGACTTAAATTTTCGGTTTCACCTCTATAAACCCCATTTTTAGAGGTTTTATTTAAAAAGCTTTCGGTGTCTCTTAGAAGACATTACATCAAAAAAAATTGGAGAAAAAAAGAGAAAAATATATATATGCAAAAATGATATATATAACATAAGAAATTCAAATTTAAACTTAAAATGGTTAAAACAAAGGTTAGAGAGGTTATAATTAAGGAAGGGGGAGGAACTTTTAGTTTTTTAAAAGGTAAAGAAGTTTATGACTTTGATGGTCTTTCTTCTCTTAAAAAAATTCTCTCAAAAGAAAAAGCAAAAATTCTTGATGCAATCAAATACAAGGAACCAAAGTCAATTTACCATCTTTCAAAAATCCTACAAAGACCATTTAAAACAGTCTTTGATGACACTAAACTACTCGAAAGGTTTGGATTTATTGAGCTCAGAAAAGAAAAAACTAAGGGAAGAGAAAGGCTTCGACCAGTTATTTCTGTTGATGAGATGATTATCCACTTTAAAATTTGATTTAAAGAATATTTTTAGTAACTAGTAGTAACTAATAAAATCTATTTGTAATTCTTCACTAAAAACTTGGCTTGAACCTCTACTCTCAGAGGTTTTATTTCCTTTTGAAATTTCAAGAAGAGGATTTCCTTGAGAAAATATACTAAATTCATATCCTTTAACTGGAAAGTCTTCTCCCACCTTCCATGCACTTTCTAAAATGTCTTTTGAAGTCTCATTTAAAACTTTACACGCAAGAGTCCCATCATCACAAGTGCCTGAATTCTTACAGAGTTTTATTAATTCTAAATTTGATTGTACTCTCGTATTCTTTTCGCAAGTAGTTGTGAATTGCAAGTAAGACTGAACAAAAGCTTCAGACTTATAGCTTTGGGATTCACTGCTTGAATTGTTTGATAAAGAGATTGAAATAAAAACTAAAATTAAAACTGCAATAATTATAACAATTATCCCGAAACCTACCATCTCAGACTGGGCTTTTCTATTCATTTGAAAACCTCACAATTAACTCTCCTATCTCACATTTGTTAAAAACCTTGTTTCCATCACTTTCTTTTCTACATAATGAAACAAAAGTAGATTTGCCGACTCCAGAACCAGAATCCATAACTGTTAAAGTTTCACAATTTAGAAAGTTCCCTCGAGTACATTCTCCGGTTGAATCTGGATAAATTTTCAAGATTTCTATTCCATCTATATCCCAAAATTGAGAGTAATCCTTTATTTTATTTTTTAGAGCCCAAACTTTATCTAAATCTACACAATTTGTTTTCTCTGTTCCAAAAGCTGTTCCACATGTGAATTCGGGTGAATTGGCTAGTTTTTGAACCAGAAGTGTTGCCTGTTGTTCATCTAACAAATTTTTAGAGTCCTTTATTCCGGAAAAAACAAAAGAAAGAGCAAACAAACCAACTAAAACAAAAAATAAAGTTAGACCTAAAATCATGAATGCCATTTGTTGAACTTTTACTTGTCCTTTTTTATTCCCCCTATTGTTTACCCCCTTATTCACCATAAGTCACACCCCAAAGTATTCTCTACTTGTTTTATATCTTGAGCTGTAAAAGCCAAGTCACTTGAACTCTCAACTGAAGAAAATGAATTTCTAAGTCCATTAAAAGGGGAACATCCTAAATTCAAAAGGTTTAGGGATTTTTCTTTGTAAATGTCTGAAAGTTCACTTGACCTTTTCATTAACCTTTTTACTTCACATTCATAAGTTGCTCTATCTGAAAAAATTGCTGCATACATTAAAGCGTCTCCTTCAAAATAAACTTTTTTTTCTCCGTTTTTTTCAACAGAATTTTCATTTGTATTAACTTTAATGTCACAATTTATTGTTCCAATACAAACTTTTATTGAATTTTCTGAACAGGAATCAAATTCGAAATTATTTTGATTCAAATTTTTTAACTCTGCTTTTGCTGACTTAGAAAACCCTACAAAACAATAAACATCTTTAGAATTTGAAAAATAAATTAAGTTAGCAACTTTAAAAGGAAAATAAAAGGGTTTTGAGAAAATATTAAATTTTTGTCCTTCAAAAACTTCTGGAGAAAAAATATATTTATCACTAAATGAAATTGGAACTCCTGAATTTGTCCATTTATTTTTTACTTTTTGTTGTACCGAAAAAGTTTCTTCTCCAAAATTTCCATAAGTTGCACATTCATGGGTTATTCTTGACAAAACAGGAAGAGTAATAGTAATTGACTTTGTTGTTTCAACTCCAGACTCTAGGGGAGTTAGTAAATTTTTCAAAGCAAATCCTAATTCCGCTGAATCTTGAGATTCTCTTAAACTTGAAAATTTGTTTATTCCATAAAATGCTCCAACCAAAATCATTGCTCCAATTAAAAATGCAAAAATCCAGGAAAAAGAAATATCCAAAAAACCTCTCTTGTTTATAGTTTTCATTTTTTACTGTTCACTTTTACTAAAGGGTCACCTGAAGTTTTTACTAAAATGAAACTAACTTTACTGTCAACAATCTCAATACAAAAGTCTTGATTTATTTCTAGATGAGGTATTAATTCACCTATATCTGAATGATCTGAATAAAAATAAACATTTTGAGAAGGATCATTTTCAAAACAAAGTTTTTTTGCCCCTCTTGGAGTAATATATTCTACCTTTTTTGATGCACTAGTTCCTTCTTTCCAAATTTTATTTACATCATTACCCAACGAATCATAAAACTTTTTTTGTATAACATTATTTTGAGTGTCTAAAATTTTTTGAATTGCAAAAAAAGCAAAACCTAAAAAAGCAATTATTAAAATTATTGAAAAAATCATTCCAAAAGAAATTTTCATCTGCCCCTTTTTATTGTTCACCATAATTTTAAATAAGAAACTCTAATTTTTAAAGTTGACGACTATAAATTATTTTTATTTTGTGCTCTTAAAACTATACTACAAGTATCTATTTGTGCTGGTTGATTTCCATAAATGTCTTGACACTTAATAAACAAGTCTTCATCGGTGTTCCAATCTGCAACATGGTTTAATTTATCAACTGAACTTATTTTTACTCCTTGGTCAAATTCATAATTACATTGTGTTGTTGAAGAAGTAGAATATCTACATTCAGCTTTCTCATTAGTTATTATTTTTAGTTTATTTGAATCATAATAAGCTCTTGCAATTAATGGAGCTTGTACATCAATACTTACATTAAATTTAATTTCTTCAGTGTCTGAATTTCCTCCGAGGTCATCACACTTAATGTAATAAGTATATTCTCCATCTGGAATTTGGATTTCAGTTGAATGAATGTTTGATGAACCTGTGTTTTCAAAATAAGTATAAGTTCCATCTATTCCTTTACTACTATAAGAACAAAGAGCTTTACCTTCATAAGTTCCTCCGGCAGTTTTTGCCTCTAACTTAACTGTTGAAGGAGTTGTTGAATCTTGAATTTCTGTTGCATTTGGTGAAGCTGAAATTATTGAAAGTGCTCTTGAAGATTGAAGTTTATATCCTCCACTTGATTTTAAGTAGTAATCATTGTTAGTGTTGTTTTGTGGAGAAACATCTTGACACTTTACATAATAGGTTGTAGGGTCAGTTATTCTTATTCCAGTTAAGTTTGTACTACAAGTATAACTTAACCTTAAATTAAGTTGAGTTGGATCTGTTGCACAAGTCATGTTATAATCTAATTCCTCATATTTTTTATCTGAAAAATCCCACTTACAATTTGCTGGTTCATTTACAAAGAAGTCAACATTAGCACTTGTAACATTGAATGGAATCTTTGCATTATTTTCAATACTTGTTCCGTAAATTATTGGAGCTCTGGTATCTGGTCCTTTTGCAATACACATTTCAAAAACAAAATCATGTATATTTGCATTTCCATTAGAATCTTGACATCTCACGTAAGCATTAATTAAATTGTCTTTCCCGACAGTACTGTTCATTTGGGGAATTACTAATGTTTGGGTGTGGTTGAATTTTCTTGTTTGACTTCCTCCAAGATAATTTGCCATCTTTTCATAATCGTCTTGCCTCTGGAAATCTATTTTACATTTTGCTGGTTCATCTAAAGTTACTCCAAAAGTTACTTGACTAAATGGAGACAAACATCCATCACTTGAAGTTGTGTTTTTAATCCATGCTCCTTTGTCGGGTGGAGAAACTGCTTTAGGATTTCCATAATTGTAACCTACACTTAGAGCTTCAGTATTTAGAGAGAGTACTGGAGGGTCAATATCATTTCTACTATTCCAGAAACAGAATGCATTTCCATCTTCATTTGGATCACTTGCAACGTAATCACAACTTTGACCTAAACTTTTACATTGATATTCTGAACATTCGACACTTTGCTCATTACAAAAATGACAATCTTCACCTTTTACTTTTGCATCCCATGGTTGACAGTAATAGTAGACTACTCCTTCTTCCTTTGTACTTGAAACGAAAAGATTTGCAATGAAAACTACTCCTGCAGCTATCCATGCAGCAGGACCTAAAGTTCCAAAAATAGCAAGGTAACCAATTAATCCCCCTGCTCCTAAAATTCCTCCAAGGAAATTTTTAGCATCCGGACTTCCTCCTAAACTTTGACCGAGAACTGAAAATCCGACAGCAGCCGCAGCTGCTCCAGCAATAGTTGTGATACTCATTCCTGAACCTAGGAAACCGTGATTTAAAGCTGCTTCAGCAGCTATTCCTGCCTCACTAGTTGCTAACTCTGAAAGTACTGTCTCTGGAATTTCTGATGCAGAGATAAGAGATAATTCTTCTGTAGATAAAGAAAGTAAATTTGCAGCAGTTAAATCAGCAACAGACTTAGCACCAAAAGTACTTAAAATACTTGCAACAGTTTCTGCATTTCCTAGGTTATTTTTCGCATCATTGAGAATGTTTTTATCCTTTTGAGGTTTGTCTGTAAGAAGACCATCAACTTCATCATAAACCTTCTTCATAGCAAAAAAATCGCTAGTAGTTGTTCTTACCTTATCTTTTGTAGTTATTTTATCCCCAGTTAAATCAAGACCATCATTAACCCGAGGATTGCAACAAGCATTCCATCCTGTTCCACACAAACCATAACTAAATCTTCCGGACTTTCCATCAACACTACAAGGAAAATCATTAACTTCCGAAGCAGTTAATTTGTTATCTTTATTTTTATCTGCAGCATGTGCATCAACACATTTGCTTGGAGATACACAAGATTCACCAGCAGCACTCACACTCTCAAAACCACCGATGAGCCATGCGAATGCGAAGACAGCGACGACTAGAATAAATATCTGTCCGAGAGCATTTGTTTTTGCTATTTTTTGTTTATTCATTTTTTAACATTTTTTAATTTTTAAAATTTAAAAAAATCTTTAAATTTAAGAGTTTTTTCAGTTCCTCCTGGACCTGGAACTTTTACTTCTTTACCGTCTGACCTTACAAAATATCCTACAGCTTGTTCTCCTCCAAATTTCTTTTCAACAATTGTTTTCATTTCTCCAGGTTGTCCAATATAATTTAATTTTGGTCCGCAATCTCCAATTTGCATACACCTATAATTCATAGCTTGAATCCATTCTGGTTTAACTGAATTATCTGAATTGATGCACTCTGCTCCGTCGTCAACTCCACTTCCAGTAGCAACACTTTTAGTAGTTCTATATTGACATGAAACTGTTCCAAGAGAACAAATTCCTTCTCCGTTATTGTCTCCAGTCCAAAAATCAAATCCTGGTTGATTTAAAGGAGTACAATACCCAGTATCTCCATGGGTCTTAAAAGCAGACATTTGATTTCCAAAAGGTTCATTGTAATAAAATAAACATGAAATTGCCCCAATATTTCCTAAAATTCCTCTTACAACTGAACTTCCTAACTTATCACATCCAGTAAACTTCTTTTTGTCTTCCTCACTTGGGCTCCACTTACAATCTCTTTGTTCACGGTCTAAACAAGAAGTTTCGTCTTTTTGATCATAACAACTTTGCCAAGTGTTTAATTTGCAGGCAGCATTTTTGAAACCATTAATTTCTGACTGGACACAAACTTTTTGTCTTGCGTCATAACAATTTTCGGTTGTGATTTCGTTGTTATAACATGAAAGTCTTGTGTAAGTTGAACCTGGTAGGTTTGTTTTTGCTAAATCTGGTGAAGCTGTTTTTCCACCAAACAAATAACTTCCACTATTATTTTGGTCTGTGATGTTTGCAGTTCCTGGAGCGAGTCCACACCAACTTTCTCCATGTTCATACTTTACTCCATTTGAAGTGCATCCTAAATCTTTACAAATAAAGTCTCCGTATTGAGGTTTAGCAGTTTCTCCTCTTTTGTAAGCTGAAGCGGTGCTTCCCCTATAATAATCACAATTTCCACAAATTGGAGAATCAGCATTACTTGAACCATATCCACAAGACTCCTCTTTGGGGATTATTCTTGACCAATAATCTTTATCTTTAATTTTACTTGAATCATAAATATTCGCTAAATTTGCACAAGTGTCAACAAAATAAACTTCACTTTGTCCTTCAACCATTGTTGTTTTTTCACTTGGTCCACAATTTGTTCCAAGGTTTTCATCTGAACATAATATTCCTTCGAAGAATTCTCCAGTTATTCCATTACAACCAGTTTTTGTTAAAAGCTTACAAGTTCTTTCACTTCCTGTTTCATAAACACAAGCACCTTTTTCATCTCCCCCTGCACTTGCAATACATTGAACTTCAGAACTCACTCCCGAATTAAAATTAGTTTCTACTCCATAAAGGCTTGACAATTGTTTACATCTTGATTGAGTCACAAATGAAGCACCCTCTCCTAAAAGGCAACATCCCAATCCACATTGAGGTAATTCACTTGCTGACTTTTCACTCCAAACTCCTCCACCAGAATTACAAACATTTTGTGCGACACCCTCTTCACAAATTCCTTCTTGACTATCAAAACAAGTTCCTGTTGAACAAAATTGAGTTGACTCACAAGAAGTTGGAGCAGTATTATATTTTTGTCCTGTCTTTGAATTTATTCCTGTGTCACAAGAAGCAATTGGAGCGTTCTGACACCATGCTCCACCTAAATCTGCAGTTAACTTTTCACAACAAACATTATTCTCCGCAGAAACATAACTTGTTGAAAAAATTATTGTTGTTAGAACTAATAATGATGCTAAAAATATTAATGTTAGTACTCTTTTTTTCATTTTATATTGTTGAAATTCCTGGAGGCCAAACAACACTTCTTGAAGCAAACTGGAATTTGTCTTCTGTGTTTCTATCTGTGACTATGTAAATTTTTGTTCCGTCGCTCTGGAGCTTTTTTTCTACTTTTATTGAAGGATCCCAATCCATTAACAATTTAACTTCACTATCTCCAAAATTTTTCTCCCAGTTAACGATAACCCTTGCAGTTGATGCAAGTTCATAAAGATTATTGTCCAGAACTACATCAAATGATTCGTATTTTACAGTTGAATCTTTTGAAAGAGTTAATGTAGAATTGCTATGTAAAACAATTTTTTTCGGCAAAAGATCTACGCTGAAGTCTCCATTTTTTAGAACAGGATTATAATCTTTCTTTTCATAATCTGCTTTCATTGAACTGAAACATTCACTTACTTTTTGTTTTAGACTTAATTTTAATTCTTCTTCGATGTTTGAAATTAGTGAAACTTTCTGAACTACACATGTGTCATAATATTGATTAGTGTAACACAAGTATTCAACCTTATCTCCCTTGTAAATAAAACCTTGAGTAGGGTTCATACTTCCTCCTTGAGAACTTAAAATTTGAGTATTTTCAAGAAATACATCTTCGACACAATTTTGCAAATAAACTTTTGGATTTTCTTCTAATGAATTTGAAGTACTAGAAATAGTGGGATAATAAAAATAAATTAAAATTCCTGCAACAACAATCACTATCGCAAGAATAACAAAAATTGTAACCTGACCTTTTTGATTTTTTCCTCTTTTGAAAAGTCCCTCTTTCATAGTCTTCTTAAAGATTTTTCTATTTATAAATATTTCAATTATAAATTAAAAATATTGAGGGGATTTAATCCTCAACTCGGACAAGTAGATTGCAATAATAAGAAAAGTTGTAAATCTACTAATCCTCAACTCAGACAAACACTTTCTATTTTATTCTTAAAAATTGTTAAAGTGTTAATCCTCGGTTTCAACTCTTGGAGCCAAAAGAAAACTTAAATTTAGATGTTCAGAAACAAAATCTATTCTTAAGGGATGGTCCCTTGCAAATTTTAAAACTGTCTTTGGAAAATTTTTTCCTGCCTTAGTGAATTTTTGTAAATATTCCAAACTATAACGTGAAAAACAATCTTCTGCAACAATTTCAACTTCATCACCTGAAAATTCTGACCTTGCAGAATTAGTCTCTTTTGCTTCAATTATAAACTTTTTTCCTTCGACGATAAAAGAACATGCATCTGACACAACAAGGCAGTCATCAATTGAATCAATTAAATCTTGAGATTCAATTATTACTTTAGAAGAAAATTCCAAAGTATTGGGAAATTCTTTGTCTTCTCTTTCAACTTCAATTAAATTTAAACTAAAAGTTCTTTTTATTTTGTCTTCAATTTTTATTTCTAAGAAATTTTCTTTTTTTTCAAGAATTAGTGCACTTGTTTTTGAAGTTCTTTTTAATATTTTTTTAAGTTGATCAATATTTACTCCTAAAACTTCTTCTCCTGATTCAAATTCTTTAAATGCACTTTTTGGAATTTTTAATGAAACCATTGAAATATTTCCTGGGTCAATTGCAACAAGAGAAAGTCCAAACTCATTTATTTTTATCCTTACTTCCATCACCAAGTCTGAGATTAATTCTATTGATTTTGTGAAGAGCGTTGGGTCTTCAAGTTTTAGTTTCATGTTAATTTAATGAGTGGTTGTTTTTTAAGTATTTTTGTTGTGAGAAGAGTAATTATATAAATCTTTTTTGTTCTAATTTGACATGGAAAAAGAAGGAGAAAACTCAAAAGAGAAGAAAATAAGAAAAATTACTCAGATGTACTATTCTCGTCCTGACGTACAGAAGGCAATTTTTGAATTTTCTAAAAAAAGAGAAATTTCTCCTAGGTATTTTGAAGGGTTTGGAAAAAGACCTGACTCTTTTCAATTTAAAGGGGATATTTTTAGTCTTGCAAAAAAAGGAGCCACTTCTTTTCATTGTTCTGAAGAAATTTGGAGTGACCCATTAAAAATAGAAACGGGAATGAGTAAAGACAAGGCAGATGAAATTAGAACTGGTTGGGACTTGTTAATTGATATTGATTGTGAACATGGAATAAAATATTCCAAACTTGCAGCAAAAGCAATTGTTGAAACTTTTAAACAGCATGGAATAAAAAATGTGGGAATTAAATTTTCAGGTTCAAAAGGATTTCACATTCTTCTTCCTTGGCAAGCTTTTCCAAAAGACATAAATGGAATTGAAACAAAAAACCTTTTTCCTGAAATGCCTAGAAAACTTATTCTTTATGTTAGAAATTATTCTGCTGGGGTTCTAAAATCAATTCTTCCGCCTGAATTTGAAAAAGAGCTTGAAGAAAATTTAAAAACTGGTTACCTTTGTAAAAAATGTGGGGACTTCGCAACTGAATTTAGGTTTGTTGAATTTAAGTGTAACAGTTGCCAAGTTTTTGAAACTAGAAAGTTCAAGATGGGAACAAAAGGAAAAGTTCCAAAATGTTACAAATGTAAAAAAGAAATGAGTTTTCGTCCTCTGAGAAGGTTTATTGAATGTGAAAGGTGTAAACTTAATTCTAATGATAATCCCGAAAATTTTAGTCGTGAAGAAAGGGATATTTACTCTTTGATGGGTCTTGACCTTGTTTTAGTTTCTCCAAGACACTTATTCAGAGCCCCATATTCCTTGCATGAAAAAACTTCTTTAGCTAGTACAGTAATTGATTATGAAGAATTGGATAACTTTAAATTTAAAGATGCTGACCCCTTAAGACTTAAAATAAAAAAATTTATGCCTGAAGTTGAAGAAAATGAGGCAGCTGAATTTGTAATGCAAGCACTTGATTGGGCAAAAAGTTCTGGAGTTGACAAAGAAAATAATAGGGAATCTTCTGGAAAATATGAAAATTTTAAATCAATTAAACTAGAAAATTTAAAAGATACCCAATTTCCTCCTACAATAACTAAAATTCTTGAAGGAGTGAAGGACGGGAAAAAAAGAGCTTTATTTGCCTTGATAAACTTTTTTAGGAGTATTGGAGTAGAAAAGGAAGAACTTGAAAAAAGAATTTTTGAATGGAATAAAAAAAATGAACCTCAATTAAAAAGGGGATACATAACTGCTCAATTAAGTTGGAATTATAAGAGAAAACCCTTAATGCCTCCAAACTTTTCATCAGAATATTATAATGCAGTGGGAGCAATTCCTAACTCAGAAGAATTGAGATTAAAAAATCCTGTTAGTTATGTTGTTAAAAAAAATTTAGAAGAAAGTAATAAAAAATAATTCTAAAAATAATTTTTTTGTGCTCGAGAATATGGTAAAAAAATTAAGAAATATTTAAAAGGATAGCTGATGTAATTTAAATATGAAAAAAGGGGTTACATTATTTGCACTTTTATTTATAATTTCAATTATTATTATAGGTGGAATTTTGGCTTCAGCTCTAAGTGAAACTGAAGGAGTACAAAAAGCTTACAAATGTTTTAATGACCAGATTACAAATAAAACTTGTTCAAAACTAAGCACTGAAGAAAAAGTTTTTTCACTTTTGACTTCTGGAAAATGTAAAACAGAACTTTTGAATGAATCAAAATTAGATTCAAACAACAACACCTGTTGGTCAAAAAAACCAAATGAAGCTTGTGACTTGGAGATGACTTCAAAAGCTGCTCTTGCTCTTGATAATGCTGGTTCAGACCCTTCACTTGCATTAAACTGGATTTCAAGTAAAAAAGGAGTTTCAACTGATTTAAATTGGTACTTAGAACTTGATAGTAATAGACCTTTAACTTGTAGTATTGGTTATGAAAACCCTATTCCCGGAGGTTCGAATGAATACCAAGAATATTCTTTTAACATTGACACAAATAAAAAAATAGATCAGGATGCAGGTCCATGTTTAAGTTTAGTTAATAATGATTATTGGTTTAAAATTTCAAACACTTGTTATGAAAAGAAATTTGAAATTTCATGTAATGAAAGTATTGTTTCAACACTTTTGTATAGAGAACTTGATTCAACTACTTACCACGTTTCAGAAGACACTCACAGTGGAGAAAAAACAACTGAAAAAATTGATTCTTATTGCTTACTAAAGGGAACAAGTTGTGATTATCCTGGAACTCTTTGGGGTTCAACTGCTCTAAGCATTCTTGATGGAAACTTTACAGAATTTCTTCCATACTTAACTACAAGTTATTCTAAATTTTTAAGTACATTTCCAGAACCATTTTTATATATTTTAACTGGAAAAGTGGAATATAAAACTCAACTTTTGAATAAACAAGTTTTGAATGAGTATTGGTCAATTACTGGTGGAAGAGGAAAATTTTATGACACTGCACTTGCACTTTTGCCTTTCCAAGGAGGAAGTGAAAACCCCGCACAAAAAGAAAACTCAAAGAGTTGGTTATTACAAAGTGATGTTCAAGGAAGTGATGGATGTTGGGATAACAGCAATTTAGTTTCAACAGGATTTTTATTATATTCTTTATGGCCCAAGAATATTGGTGGGAGTAACGGAGATGGAGGAGACATTTATTGTACTGATTTTCAAAGTGATGGATATGAGTGTATAAACAGTTCAGCTACCTGTTCAGGAGATTTTTACCCTCAATACCAATGTGGAGAAGGTCAAACTTGTTGTGCTCCAGATAATGGTGGAGGAAGTGGATTAAGTGAATGTGAAACAAAAGGATACACTTGTGGATTTACTAGTGACTGTACTGGTCAAACACTAGATTATGATTGTGGTGCTGGTTCAATTCAAGTTTGTTGTGACTCTAACCAAAACCCTCCCACAACTTGTTCGGATTTGAAAGGGGAAGTTTGTTCTATTAATGAAGAATGTTCTGACATTGGTAATGCAAAATCAACAGATGATTTGAATTATGGAGAAATATGTTGTACTGGCTCTGCAAGTTGTGTTCCTAAACAAGAAGATCCTACCTCAACTTGTGTTGACAATTTTGGAACTTGCCAATCTTCTTGTGATTCGGGTCAAGAAGCAAATAGTGATTACACTTGTAGCACTTCAACAGACCTTTGTTGTATGGATTCCCCTTCACCTACTAAAAGTTATTGGTGGATTTGGGTTTTGTTTTTCCTTGTAATTCTAGTTGTAGTTGGAATAATCTATAGAGAAAAAATAAAAGAAATATTACAAAAAATAAAAGCAAAGAAAGGAAGAAATAATGGAAACCCTTCTGGAAGCGGTCCAAGAGGAATGCCTCCAAGGTTCCCTCCAGGATACTCTAGAACTCCTCAGTTTAGACCCTCTCCTCCTAGAAGAATTGTTCAAGAATCAAGACCCCCTCAAAGATTTTCTCCTAAACAAAAATCTCCAAAAGAGTTAGATGAAGTTCTAAAAAAATTAAAAGAAATAGGAAAATAAAATGAAAAAATTTTTATTTCTTGTTTTTGGTTTATTTTTAATTTTGCTTAGTTTAAGTTTTGTTTCTTCGCTTCAAATTGAAATTAATTCAAATTATTCTCTTGGAGAAAACTTTATTGCTAAAGTTTCTGGAAATTTTTACACTCCTTTAACTAAAGACAACATTTATTTTTATAGGGGATGGTTAGACACCTCTTTTGGAACTTATTCACTTGAAAAAATTGAAGGGGATTATTATATCTCTTTTGTAATCCCTCTTGAAAAAGAAGCAGGAAATTATTCTCTTGAAATTAAAGGGGCAAAATATTATTCTGGAGGAGAATTAATTGAAGACAATGTTTCAAAAAACTTTGACATCTTGAACAAAAAAGCTTTTGTTTTGGTCACCCCTCCACTTTCTAAACCAAGCGAATATTATTACAACCTTACATTAACTAACCTTGAAACAAAAAAAATTGATGTTTTATATAGCCTTGAAGGAACAAGTTTACAAACAGTTAGCCTTAAAGAAGGAGAAACAAAAAAAGTTACACTAAAAACATATGGAGGAAACAATTTTGAAAAAATTATTTTTAATTATGACAACCTCACTTATTCTTCTCTTGTTTATTCGAGTTTAGATCAAATTCCAATTGAAAACAAGACTTACTTTAACAATGAAAGTATTAACTCAACTAATGGGAATGAAACTCAAAACAATGACACTCGAAGTTGGTGGGAAATTCTTTTTGGAACAGGAAATGATAAAAATAACTCTACAAACAATGAAACAAACGAAACAAAAAATAATGAAACTATCCAAAATGAATCTAACCAATCAGATAATAATGACTTCTTAGATGTCTGCATAGAAAAAAACCTTCCAGTTTGTTCTAGCACTCAAGAATGTAGTGGGAGTTTAGTTGATGGAAAAGTTGGTCAATGCTGTGAGGGGACATGTATTGAAAAAAAATCTACAAATTCAACTTGGAAAATTATTGGATGGGTTTTAATTGGAATAACTGCAATTTTCCTTCTTTGGTTTTTTAAATCAAAATTTTCAAAAACAAGGATGAGTCCTGGTGGATTTTTTAAGAAATAATTATTTTTTTGATTTACTTTTCTTTTTAGGTGATTCTTTTTTATTTACTTTTTTATCTTCTTCTTTTGGAGCCTCAGCTGGAAGAATTTGAGAAAAACCTTTTCCCTGAGCTTCTAACTGCATTTGAACAACTCTTATTAATTCCTCATACCGGTGTAACCTTCTTGTTAATTCATTTAGAATATCTCCAAATCCATAATTTGTCATAATGAACTTTTCAGGTTCAATTATTTCCATATGTGAAGGCATATACTTAAACATTAAAATTGCGAGGAGAAGGGGGTCATCTACTTCTATTTCTATTTCAGCAAAAGTGATGAATAAGTCTTTTTGATCTTTTACTAAAACTGGATCATTGACTTTTTGAGAAATTATTTCTAATCCTTTTTCTTCTTTTATTTGGGTTAACAATTTTTGCAATGTCTCAATTAAGTGTTCTTTTGGTCTTCCCATTACCTCTAGAATCATTACTGCAGTTAGTTTAACTTCATCAAGTTTTCCACTCATTTTTTCTTTTCCTAAATTTTATAATATAGAGTAACAAAAGAACTAAACAAAATATAAAAAAGAGATATTTTGAATAATCTTTCTTCTCTTCATTCTGAAGAGAATTTTGAGTTTTTATATCTTTTGGATTTAATCTTATTGGAAGAGATAAATTTTCTTCTTCTTTTGTTTCTTTAATCGATGGAACAATAATTTTTTGATTTTTATTTGAATTTTCAACTTCATCGGAAGTTTCTTTGGAAATAACTTCCTCTTCTGGTTCATTGGAAGAGTTTTCTTTTGGATCTGAAGTTGATTCGTTAGTTTCTGGGAGATTTGAATCGGAATTTTCTTCTCCAGGAGTTCCATGAATATTCTGACTTTTCAAAAATTTGCCCTCCTTAAATTCCAAACTATATCCTTTTTCAACATCATCAGAGTAAGCCAATTCTTCATAAGTTTCATCCCCTTTTTCCAAGGTCAGAATCTTTCCAGCGTCCGTCAAACCCCCACACAAAGTTGCAGACTCAACATGAATTGCAAGAGTTTCTAGACCCACATCAAAATTTTCGTAAACCTCCGTTCCACTACTTCCTCCATCTGTGATTAATGCAAACCCTCCTGCTCCAAGTATCAAGCCTCCATCATTTTGAATTTCTCCCTGCCTGTTAACATATCCAGCTACCAAATTTTTTTCACATAAACTAAACTCAGACAAATTAATTTCTTCCGACTCATCATTATATAATTCAATCCACTCATTATAACTTTGGGAAAAATCAGGTTTATACATTATTTCATTTATTCTTACTGCAGAGACAAAATTAACTAAAAACAAAATGAGTAAAAATACCAACACGAGTTTCTTCATCTGCTTTAACTAGGAATAAATATTTTTTAAATTTTATTGAAATTTACTTAATATATCTCTCTTTAAAATCAACGTATTCTATTTCAATTTTTTTTCCATTTCTTTTTTCTTTTGCAATCCAAATTTGAGAAAAAACCTTTTTTTCTAAATACCAAATGCATTTTTCTTTTTCTGTTTTAGAAAGAATTCCATTTATTTTGCATTCCACCCCAATAACACTATAAAATTCATCCCTTACATGAGCAATCGAAATAAAATCTGGAAAACCTGTTCCCAACGTCATTGCTTTTAAGAAAGGATTGAATTTCTTTTTTGCAATAACCATTTTTTGAGATTCTAAGTCAACATTATTGTTCCATTTATCAATAAACCTTCCTTTTTCTTCAAGGTCATGCCTTACTTTCAATTCAAACCTTGCTCCACGTGCTCTTGAACTTTTTCCTTTTTGTATTTTTAATTTTGATTTAAACTTTGGTTGACCTTCTTCCCAGGAAACTTCTTTATCAGAATCATTAATATTTCCAACTAATTTATCAACTCTTTTTTTATTTATTTTTTCCATAATATCTTTTGTAAAATATACTTTGTAAAAGATATATTAAACTATTCCCTTATTATCCAAGTTTGAACAATTATAAAAATTATTGCAATAATGGAGATTATTCCCATCGAAGCTGAAAGAATAGGATGGTTCACGTTTACAAAAGGCAAACTTAAAATTGCAGCGGCAATTGCAATTACTCCTAAAACAAGTGTAGTTAATCTTGAAAAACTAGTTTCATCAAACTTCTTTTTTGAAGCCATATAAAGAGACTTTGGTTTTGAAACAATGATAAAACCAAACCCCATGATGAGGAGCCATAAAAACGCAGAGTAGGCAGTTATTGTAATTTCAAAAAATCTTGTTAAAATTATTTCTAAAAAACCTGTAATTGAAATTATAGCTAAAATTCCTGCAAATTTTGTTGAAACTTTTCTTTTCTCTTTTTTTGGTTTCACTTCTTTTTTTATAATCATAATTCAATAAAAGAAAAATTTAGTTAAAAATGTTGTGATAAACTATCAAAGTTATATTTTAAAATATATAATAGAAAATATATTTTAGAAAAGTTATATTGGAGTTTTATAAATCTCTAGCTTGAAGTGTTCGTCTTCCATTTGCTTTTGCTCTTTTTATTGCTCCTTCTAAAATTTCTTCAACTTTCATTTCAAGAGCAGTTTCAACTTCCTCAGCAACAGAACTCACATCTTCTTTTCCCTTCTGAAGTTGCTTTACCATTCCTTTAATGTTTGATTTAACAATTAATCCCATAGAAAGAGAAGTAATTGCTTATTTATTAAATTTTGGATGGATTAACTTTTCAAACCATCTTTTTCATCCAACATTTATTTATAAATTAGAATTTGTAAATAAGGTTATGAATGTGGAAGAATTTACTAAAAAAGACTTGAAAAAAGGGGATTTAGTCAAGATTGTTTTAACTTCAGACGCTCAAAAAATCGTTATTAAGGGGCAAGAGAATTACATCTCTGGGGGAGAAATGAAGAACCCTGGAAGAATACATCCTGGTTATAGGGGGGGATCCATCTTGAAAAAGGGTATGTTAATTGTTCCTCAACTTGGGACGAAAGTGTTGCAAAGTTTTGTGAAAAAGAAAAGGTTGAAATGAATGGAACTCATTATAATTTAGATACAATTGAATCCATTGTAAAAAGATAATTATTCCAACCCAATTTCACTTTTAATCTTTGTAATTCCGGTAATTCCTGCTTCAAAAAGTTGATCCAGTGTTAAACCTGTCTTTTCAATTTCGAGAATAATATCTCTGTCACAACCCGCTGCAAAAGCTTTGTCTTTAAACTTTTTCTTTAAGCCTTTAACTTGCATGTCTGAAACTCTTTTATTCCTCATTAATGCATAAGCATAAATTAAGCCAGTCAGAGTCTCTGAAGCAGCTAGAGCCCATTCAATTTTTTTTGTCCGAACCTTATTTTTTAATTCGGGCAAAGCTTCAAATCCATATCCATGTGAGAGAACAATTTCTATAAATTCTTTATCAAACCCTAAACTTTCTAAGATCTCTGGAGCTAAAGTTAAATGTGTTGACACCTCTTTTTTTGTTAAAGTCCAATCTACATCATGAAGAAGTCCAAGCATTCCAAAATAATTAGTGTCTTCACCAAGTAAATTTGCAACTTCTTTCATAACTGCTTCAGACATCCTGTAATGAATTAAATCAAACTCTTCTGGATTTTGACTCTTCAAAATTTCAATTGCTTTCTCTCTAGAGATTGGTAACATAAACTTGGAGAGGATTTAAAGTTTAAAGGATTTGTGGAAATAAATATAAAAACTCAAAAATCTTTTCTTTTTTCATGAGAGAAAAAACTATTGTTATAATTTGTTTAACAATTTTATTTTTTGTTGGATTAATTTCATTGTATTCACATCTTTTTTCAACTCCTTTTACCTTTTCTTCATCTAAAATTGATTCAGTAGGAAATAATATCAATGAAAGATTGGTCTATACTCCAGACCAAAGTTATCACACTCTTTACAGAAGTTTTGTTGACCCTGTTTCGGAAAGTGACGGTGGAGGAAAAATTGAAATGACTTCTTTAACTTGTGAGAAAGGAGAGAGATATTTTAGAACCTATGATGGAGAATGTTATGATGGAAATCTAAATAAAATAAATTGCCTTCCCTACACTGAAAACAATGAATATGGATGTAGTTTTGGAAATAATTTTGGATTTGGTGTGGGAAAAACTTATTCTATAGGTGGAACCTATTTGGGAAATCCTCCAACAACTTTTTTGGTGAAAGGAAAAAAATATTTGAAATTTGTTGTTTATAGTAGTTATAAACATCCAACCTTGACAAAAGGAGAAAATTTTGTCCTCTCTTCAAATATTATTTCCAAAAATAAATATTATCCTTTTGAAGATGTTATTATTTACCTTCCAACTGAAAAACAATACGGGACAGAGACGATTTTGAGTAATTTTGAGTATAATAGTTCGGCAGGAAAAATTTTTGGAAATTTGATTGTTTCATTAATTCCTTTTTTCTTATTCTTTTTTTCATGGTTTTTCTTTGGAAAGGAAAGATTAACTAAAAAAATTCCAAAAGAAATTAGTTTTTACCCTAGAGAAAGAAAGGGGTGGGAAGTTGCAGCCTATTTTAATCCTCCATTTTCAGTTATAGATAAAAATTTTACTTCTGCACTCATAATGGATTTATACAAAAGAAAAATAATTGATTTAAAAACAAAGAAAAAGAAATTTTTTGGAGATGAAACTTATATCAAAATAAACAAAGACTTAATTCAGCCAAATCTTGATGAAATAGAAAAAGATTTCTTGAAAATATTGAAAAAACTATACAAGGAATCTTCAGAGAGAAATAAAGATGGAGAGTACCTTAACTTTCGAGGAGCATCTAACGAGGTTGGAAACTTTTCATGGCTTAATTCAGAGTATAGAAATTTGCAAAAAAAAGTAAAAGAAAAAAGAAAAGAATATATTAATGAAGTTGGAAACATTTTTGTAAGAATTTTTGGATTTTTACTCACTTTTTTTGTTTTTATTTTTTCAATATTTCCTTCTTTGTTTTGGCTTGCCATTTCTTTTGGAATTCTAATAATTCTGTTTTTTGTTGTTTCTACAACAACAGTATTTACTAAATATAGGGAAAGTTATTATGAAGAGCTTTTGGGATGGGAAGGCTTTAAAAAATATCTTAAGGGAAATGGAATGATGAAAAGGTATCCAAAGGAGTCAGTTATAATTTGGGGTCACGTTTTAGTTTATGCTTCTGCACTTGGAATTGCAAAAAAAGTTTTAAAACAACTTAGAGATGCAAAAATAATAACCGCTACCGAATATAATTCATATAACACAGTTTATATCTCTGCAGCTTCATTTACCTCAAACGCTGGATACTCTCCAAGTTCTGGCGGTGGCTTTGGCGGAGGAATGGGAGGAGGATTTGGAGGCGCTGGAGGAGGTGGCTTTGGCGGAGGTGGAGGCGGTGGAAGATAATTTTACCCCCTTTTAGAATATCCAAACCCTTAAAAATTGTTTTTTACACCCTTTTTCATGGTAGAATTAGTTTATATTGAGAAAAATCCCTTTGGAAAAGTTTTCTATTACGACCCCAAATCTCAAAAAGGGGTTGCTATAAAAGAAGAGGGAAACCCTTTTGTTATGCCAATGTCTTCAGATTACAACCCCCTTAAAAGAGACCCTGATGCAATATTTTTTGGAGTAGAAAAAGATGTTTTGAATAAATTCTTTGATGCCGGAAGAAACGGAGACAAAAAAGGGATTGAGAAAATAATTAGAGAAAAGTTTCCTGAGGACGTAAGACTTAAAGAAAAAATAAAAAAAGATTGAGAAAGTTTTAAATAAAAATTAATTTTATTTCTTTTCTTCAATTTCAGGTTTCATCAAAGGAAAAAGGACACATTCTCTTATTGGTCTGTTCATTAAAAAACTAAATAGACGTTCACTAACCCCAAAACCACAAGCTGGAGGCATTCCGTACTTCAAGGCTTCAACAAAGCTTGTGTCGTGTTCCATTGCTTCAGTGTCCCCTTTTTCTCCAAGTTCACGCTGTTCTTTGAATCTGTTCTCTTGATCAATTGGGTCATTAAGTTCGCTGTAACCGTTTCCAACTTCACTTCCTGCCAAAATAACTTGAAACTGCTCAACTTTTCTTGGATCACTTTCTTTTCTTTTTGCAAGTGGAACCAATTCAACAGGTTGCCCAACTAAAAATCCTGGACCCGAAAGAGTTTTTCTACAATATTTCCAAAGTAAATCAACTAGTCTCCACTTCTCTTGTTTTGAATCAAAATCAATTTTAGGCCCCTTAGGGTCATCCCTTTGGGACAATTCTTTTAACTTTTTTTGAATTTCTGATTTAGTTGCCTTGTAAATGTCAATTTTTGTTTTTTCTTTTATTAAACTCTCAAAGTCATAAATTACCCATTTTTTTCCAAGATCAATCTTATGTCCAGTTCTTTCAAATTTGAGGGTGCCTAAAACCGCTTTAGTCACTTCTTTGTACATTTCTTCAACTAATTTCATTCCATCTTCAAAATTAGCATAACCATAGTAAAATTCCATCTGGGAATAGTCTTGCAAATGTTCAGCATCCATCCCCTCATTTCTAAATTGACGTCCAATCTCAAAAGTTTTTTCAAAACCTGCAACAATTAATTTTTTTTGCCAAAGTTCTCCCATTGAAATTCTTAAATAAACATCTAGGTCAAGTGCATTGTGATGAGTTTTGAAAGGTGTTGCAGCAGCTCCACCTGCAGAATTTTCTAAAACCGGAGTTTCAACTTCCAAAAACCCTCTCTTAATTAAGAAATTTCTCATAGTAGACCAGAAAATTTGTTTTTTTAGAAAAATCTCTTTAACTTCCTCATTCATAATTATATCCAAATATCTTTTTCTGAGTTTTTCATCTTCATCTTTCAAACCATTGTGTTTGTCAGGCAATGGGAGAATTGATTTTGTTAAAATAAAAAGTTCTTTAACAAGAACAGAAACCTCACCAGTTTTAGTTTTTATTGGGTTTCCTTTCACCCCAACAATATCTCCGGAATCAACTTTTTTAGATAATTCAATTACTTCTTTTGGAGTAGCTCCTGTTTGAAAAACAAGTTGGATATTCCCCTTCAAATCTTGCAAAGTCATAAATGAAATCTTTCCAAAGTCTCTTTTCATCATAACTCTTCCAGCAACAACTTCACTTGATTTTGATTTCTCTTCAATTTTTAATTTAGAATACTTTTCCTTTATTTCATTAGAATGATTTCTTTTTTCTTCTAATGGAAACCTGTGGGAATAAGGATTAATTCCGGATTTCTTTAATTCTTCAATTTTCTTTATTCTTTCTTCAACAATTTGTTCTTCACGTCCCATGTTAATATTAGAGGAAATGCGGTTTATATTTTTGTTGGTTAGATAACAATAAAGGTTAAAAATAGGGTAAAATTTAATCCTTTATGAATTTGGATGGAATAACATTTGGGGAAGATGGAACACTTGATGGATTAAATAATGTCCTTGAAATGGAAAAGAAACTTGAAAAACTTCCTGATTTATTCTTTGAAGTAAAAATTCCTAAACTTAAAGTTTATTATAGGGACTCAAAAATTGTTTTGGAAAGTTTAAAAAAAGGATATATTTTTTCTCCAGAAATGGGATTTAAAATTGACACAAACCAACCAAATGAATATTTGTTTGATTATGAAAAACAAAGGTATATTGTAATTTTAAAAAATTAATTATTTTCTTTTTCCAAATTTTGCATCTAATTTTTGATTTAGAAGGTAATCAACATATTTTTGATTTTCATCTGTTCTTCTAACGTGTTTGTAGGTAATTTTGTCAAACCTATTTTGAACTTTTTGAACTTCAAGAAAGAGTTTCATTAGTGGAGGACTTTTTACACTATACTTTCCCAAAAGTTGATTGACTACAAGTTCAGAATCAAGAACACAAGTAATTTCTCCTTGAGTATGTTTTGATGCTATTTCTAAGGCTTTGATTAATGCCTTATACTCTGCAACATTGTTTGTTGTTGTCTTTTTTAAAACCTCTGCATATTCTTCAATAATTTTGTCCTCGTTCCTAACAATTATTCCTATTCCTGCTGGTCCGGGATTTCCCCTTGCTCCTCCATCTGAATTAGTATAAATCATTTTTTTTCCTCTTTTTATTTTAAATATGCAAAACCTTGAATGATTTTAAATCTTGAAAACGTTCACTTTTTTCTTCTACTTTTTTTACTTGAGAATGCCTTGGTCCCTTTTTACAAAGTGCAACCATTTTAGTCACATCTTCAGAATTTCCTTCAATAAAAACTTCTACTCTTCCATCTTCTAAATTTCTTACAAAACCTTTAATATTCAATTTTTCAGCATTTTCTTTAATGAAACTTCTAAAAAAAATTCCTTGAACTAATCCTGAAATATAAAGACGAATAGATTTTTTCATACCCTTAAAAGAAAAGGGGAGTTTTTATTTCTTATTATGAAGCTCTTGTTCTAAATTTGGAGGTAACTACTGGTGATGAGGTTGCTTTAATTATTTAATCTGTTTGATTTTTATTTGGAACAGCAATTAGATTATTTTGGAAATTACTAAAAACCAAGATATTTGCAATTACAAGAATAAATGCAACAATTGTAATTGCGACAAGAAGCTTTAAACGTTTAAACCTCATTTTATCTAAAATCAAAAACCTCCTCATGAATTCTTGATTTTTTTATTCCTTCTCTTAGAAGTTGATTTATTATGTCTTCTGCAAAAAAATGAGTTTTGGGGCAGTGCTAACTTTAGATAATAAAATTATTTCTACTAAGTAAAATCACCATCCTCATCCCTCTCTTGGAAAAGATTGTGAAACAACTTATATAAGGGAATGTATTATTTCAGGAACTAAAGGAGAACTTCATTCGAAAAGACATGCAGAAACATATGCAATTGCGAATGCATATCAAAAGGAGCATTCAGATTTACTAAATAAAATTATTTATATTATAGAAAAATTTCCAAATGGAAAAAAATTAATTAAAGAGGAACCCAAGTTTTATTGCACTTTATGTGCAGTAACTATTTCAAAATCAGAAATTAAAAAAATATTGTCTCTCCCATCTAAAGAGAAGTTACACTAGGTCTTGAATAAATAATAAATCCTTCGTTTGATTTTGCACTTAAAAAAAGAGAAGTATATTAAAATTAAATTCCTCTAAAATCTAATTCATTATTAACTACTGCAACTGTTTGAGATGCAAAATACATGTGGGGGCCAATTGACACCGGAGTTAGATATTTTTTTAACCGTTTCATTTCTTGTTTTGGAAGTCCTTCATGATCTCCTAAAATAAACGCACATTCTGTTGGAATTTTTACTTCTCTTAAACTTTCACCTTTTTTATCAAGAATAAAACATTCAACCTCTTTTTCCATGAGTTCTTCAACTACTTTTAAAAAACTTTTTTTCTCAACAAAACAACCAGGTTCAACCTCTGTTTTTTCGCCCTTCTTTCCCTTGTAAAGCAATTTCTGAATTAACTTTACTACATTTTTCTTTGAAATTGGAGTTTCGTCATTAACACAAATTTCTATATGTTTTGGAGGGTCAGGCATACCATAAAGAATAAAATGAAAGGTCACATCACGCCTAAAATTATGAGATAAAAAAATAGCTTGAATAAAAGAATGAATTGCAATATCTAACCTTCCAGCTTGCATCAAATCTCCACTTAATGCTTTACCTGATGTTGCTCCTTTAGCTGAAAAATAAACAAAATGTTTCATATAAAAAATTAGAAAAAAGAATTAATAAGTTTACCTAATTCTCTTTTTTGGGCTATTCCGAGAATTGCTTCTTGGTGGAGGAGACTTTTGATTATTTCTTCCCCTATTTCCATCATTATTTCTTAACTTTGTTTTTCCCGCATCACGATTATATCTTGGTTGAGAGTTATATTTTGGTTTTGGTTTCCAATCCTTTTTTGGATGGTAATACCTTTCCCATGGTCGGATAAATTTATTATGCAAAGGGAAATTTTGTTGGTAAATATTAAACCATATAAAACTATTTGGAGAACGGTCATAAAAATAAGGGTTAGCATCATAAATATCTGGAATTCCATCTCTATCTGAATCTCGATATAAGATTGTTTTGTCTCTTGGCTGAGAAACTTCTACTTCAATAGTTTTAAATGAAGTGTAACAACCTGCAAACATAAATGCGGCCAAAACAGGAACCAACAATTTAGATTTGAAAGAACTCACAATTTTTGAAAGATTTCCCTCTTTTTCCATTATTAAAAATAGTCTTTAAAGTATATATATTTTTCTTAGAATTAATTTCTAATTTCCTGCATCACAAATTCACCTTTAGCAAAAATATCTCCATCATTTACCACCTTATACATTCCAACAAACTTACTTCCAGAAAAAACTGAGATTTTTGTTTCTTTTTCTAAGTCTACTTTTTTAACCAGGTCTTCAAAATAAATGGGTTTACCGGTGTAAATTTTTTCTAGATTATCCTTCTTAATTTCAATTAAATCATACACAACTGAAACAATTTCGGCAGGAATTAAAATTTTTCTTAAAAGTTCTTCATTTCCATTTTTATATTCTGAAACAGCTTTTTCGAAGTCATACAAATTTATTATGGGAAAATTTTTATCATCTTCAAAAAATATTCCAGCATTTGTTCTTCTTAGTTCAAGCATATGTGCCCCAATTCCTAAAACTTTTCCAAGGTCATCAATTAATTTTCTTATATAAGTTCCACCTTGAACTTTAGCTGAAAACAAGATATCTTTTCCCCTTTTTTCTAACAATTTAAACGAATGAATTTCCCTCTCTCTAAATTGTCTTTTTACTCTAGACTTCACGGGGGGCATTTGAGTAATTATTCCTGAAAAATTTTCTTTTATTGCTTCTTCTATTTTTTTTAATTCTACTTCTTCATGAAACCTTGCAATTCCCACATAAGTCTTGTCTTCACCTAAAAAGTAGCCAGTTAATTTGCAAGATCTGTTTAATGCAATAGGTAAAACACCCGTTACTTTTGGGTCTAGTGTTCCAAAATGAGAAGTTTTCCTTAAACTCAAAGCTTTATGGACAAAGTCTGAAACATTAAAACTAGTTGGACCTACTGGTTTATCAATATTAATTATTGAAAATTCTAAAAGTTCCTTTATTGTTTTTGAATCTTTTATTTTTTGAATGTCTGGTTTGGTCATATTGCTAACCTTAATTGTAAAATGAGTTTATCTAACAGTTTGGA
This sequence comes from archaeon, assembly GCA_009992175.1. Taxonomy (GTDB): domain Archaea; phylum Nanobdellota; class Nanobdellia; order Pacearchaeales; family GW2011-AR1; genus GW2011-AR1. Next base: position 15,492 of record JAACWA010000012.1, on the reverse strand, counting down.
ATTTTTAATTTCCGCATTAAATTGAGGTAGTTTTGGATAGTTTTTATCTTCCCATTCTAATCCTCCAAAATTTCTTTTTGATGAATATCTAGGCATTATATGGTAATGGACATGGGATTCTAGGTTAGCTAACATCAAATAATTAATTTTATCTGGTTGAAAAGATTTCCTCATTGAATTTCCCAATCCGTAAATTACATCCCAATACTCTTCTCTTTCTTCATTTGAAAGCCCTTCTAAAGAATCCACATGCCTATTCAGAACAACTAAAGAACTGCCCAAAGTTGGTTGTTTAAAATTAATCAAAGTTGTCCAATTCTTATATGGTTTTATAATTGTGGGATTTTCATCTAATTTGCAGAGTATACAGTTTTCCATAAAATTAGTTCAATTAATATAAATATAAATATATCTGTGTTAAACTAATTAAATTTTCCTTTCAGAAACATTTTTCTTTCCTTTTCAGGAAATCTTTCAATAGCATATCTTAAAGTTGTTCGGGGTAGTTTTTTATAATTTGTTTTTAGGAAATCTTTTAAGACTTCAACATCTTTTTTACCAACTTCACGAAGCATCCAACCAATTGCCTTATGAATTAAATCATGCTTATCCCTAAGAAGAACCTCTGAAATTTTAAGAGTATCTGCGAATTGATTTTCTTTTATGAAAGGAAAGGTTGAAATTATTGAAATCCTTTTTTCCCAGAGGTTTTTTGAATTTGCTAGGGTATAAAGAATACTTTTATTTTTGTTTATCAAAAAAAAGCCCACAATTCTTGGACAAGTAACATCCACTAAATCCCAATTGTTAAACCTTTTTGCATTTTTTAAATAAAAATTGAAAACTTCTTCTGGATTTTCCTTGAATTTATATGTTAGAATGATTCCAGCAATCATTCTGTGTTCATGAACACTTGAATCAAGAAGTTTTTGTAAATTTGATAGGGAAAGTTCACCATATCTTTTTGCAATCTCTCTTTGTTCACCCATTGAAAGACCTAAAAAAATATCTCCTTGCCCATATTCTCCTTTTCCAGTTTTAAAATACTTCATAGAATTTTCTGCCCTTTCTTTTGAGTACAATTTTTTTAGTTCTTTTGTTAAATTTTCTAGCATCAAAAAAGAAATAAGAGGGTTTTTATATAATTATTTATTGATTTTTCTATGGATAAATCTGACAATAAAAACTATGAATCTGATAAAGAACCTCCTAAAGAACTTGAAATAGCTATAATGGGAGTTAAAAATAATAATTCCCTTCACCATTTAATTTACAATTCAAACATAAAAAATGAATTGATTAGTCCTGCTCCTTATTCTGAACCAAAAAAATCTCTTGCAGAAATAATCAAGGAGTTAAGTCCTCCATTTAAAATTCCAATAAAAAGATTTGATGAAAAGGAGAAAGAATAAACCTTATGTTCTCACGCAATAAAGCAATTAATCAGCTTGGAGAAATGAAAAAAGGGATTGTTAAAATGAGACTTGCTGCTCAAGATTGGGGGAGTCCATTTCAAACTTTAATTTCAATTGCTCTTTCAGCTAGAACTAGGGATGAAACAACAATTTTAGTTTGTGAAAAATTATTCAAAAGATTTCCTACCCCTGAATCACTTTCAAAAGCGACGATTAGTGAAGTTGAGGAAATAATTAAACCCGTAAACTTTTTTCAGAATAAATCAAAAAATATAATTCTCTGTTCTAAAAAAATTGTGAAAGAATTTGGAGGAAAAATTCCTAAAACAATCGAAAAGATGATTGAACTTCCTGGAGTTGGAAGAAAAACTGCTAATGTATTTTTGTCTGAGTGTGGAAGTGATGCTATAGGGGTCGACACACACGTAACTTACATTTCAAACTACTTGGGTTGGGTGAACTCTGAAAAAGCAGAAATTATTGAAAGAACCCTCAAAGAGCTTTTTCCAAAAGAAAAATGGAGTGAAGTAAATCCCACTCTTGTAAGGTTTGGTAAAACACACACTTCAAAAACCGAAAAGAATAAATTGCTTGATCAAATTAAAAGTATAAAATAAACTTTATTTTATTTTCTTTTTATTTTTCTGGAACCAGATTAAATAAACAATTGGAAGAATTCCAATTGTATTAAAAATAAGGATACATACAAACCAAGAAATTTGATTATTTCTTCCTGACTTCCATAGCCCAATTCCCTTCCAAACAGCTTCCCAAATAATTAAAATTATGAAAAGTAACAAAATCTAGGGTGATGAAATTAGAGTTGTTAAATCTATAACCATTAATTCTGGAAGCGTAAGAGATTTAAATATGTTTCTCGTTAGTAGAATTATGAAACCCCAATTTAAATTGAAAAACAAAGATGGAAAAATTGTTAGATTGGATGACTTTAAAGAGAGATGGGTTGTTGTTTATTTTTATCCACGAGACTTAACTCCTGGTTGTACCCTTGAAGCAAATGAATTTACAAAATTTCTTCCAGATTTTAAAAAATTAAATTGTGAAGTTATTGGAATAAGCCCCGACTCGATGACAAGCCATTGTAAATTTTATGATAAAGAAAAATTGAAAATTAATCTTCTATCTGACCCGGATAAAAGTATTGCTAAAAAGTTTGGAGCTTATGGAAAGAAAAAACTTTATGGAAAAGAATATGAGGGAATTATTCGTTCAACATTTTTAATTAATAAAACTGGTGAAATTGCTCACTCTTGGAAAAACGTTAAGGCTCCTGGACATGCAGAAAAAGTTTTAGAAAAACTGAGGAATTTAAAGAGTTAATTTTTTACTCAAGTTTTCAGATAAAGAAATGTCTTTTAATTTTTTTGGTTTTTCTTTTAAAATGTTAAACCCTTCTTTATTATATCTTGGAACAAGATGCCAATGAACATGTTTTACTTCGTCCATATAAACTAAATAAACTTTTTTCACTTTGAGAACTTTTAACATTGCATTTCTAACTTTTTTAACAACATCCATAAGGTGTTCATAATCTTTTCGACCTAACAAATGCAAATCTGTTACTTTTTTCTTCCATACTATTACAACATGTCCTTTTGTTATTGGATAATTTGCAAGAGTTGCATAAAATTTTTTATCTTCAAGAAAAACTGCCCCTTTTTTTGGTTTAGGTAAATCACTGTGTATATTCCTAATAAAATAAAGGAATATTTAAGACTTACTTAAAAACTTAAAAAGTTCTCTTAATAACAATTACCATGAAAGAATTACTTAAAAAAATTGAAGAATTAAAAAAATCTTCCACAAAAGAAATTATTGATTCAAAGAATCTTGAATTTGTAAAAATTGGTTTATCTGGAGAGAACTCCGTTTTTAATGAACTTTGTTTTTGTTTAATGACTGCTAACTTTTCTGCAACTGAGGGGATAAAAATTCAAAATGCATTGGGAGACAGTTTTTCTACCTTGAGTGAAGAAGAACTTTCTAAAAAACTTGCTCTTCTTGGACACAGATTTCCAAATGCCAGAGCAAAGTATGTTGTTAATGCAAGAAATTCAAAAAAAGAATTAATAAAAATTTTAAAAGAAATGGGGGATGATTTAATTTTAAGAGAATGGGTTGTGAAGAATATTAAAGGACTTGGAATGAAAGAAGCTTCACACTTTCTTAGAAACATTGGTTACAAAAATCTTGGAATAATTGACTTTCATATTATTGATTTACTTGCTAAAAACAATTTAATTGAAAAACCAAAAAATAAAAGTCTTACTCCAAAAAAATATTTAGAAATTGAAAATGTCCTTAGGGAAATTTCAAATAAAACTGGACTTCATTTGGGAGAACTTGATTTATATTTATGGTATTTAGAAACAGGAAAGATTTTGAAGTAGAACTAATGTCCTCTTGAAGTTTTATTTTGAGTCTTTGCTAAGTTTTTTACTTGTTTAGAAGTTTCAACTTTTGTTGTGTGTTTCATCTTCTTTGCACTTTCTTTATCAATTTTTTCTTGAGCTAATTTTGAAGTTTCTTCCTTTTCTTTTTCTTCATTTTTTTCTTCAACAGTCTTTTCTTCTGTAGATTCTTTTGTTGGTTCTTCATCATCTTCTTTTTTACCCTTAATACTTTCCTTTGCTTTATCCATTAAACTCTTCTGTTTTTCAGCATCTGCCTTTGCTTTTATTTCTCCTTTCTCTTCTCTTAATTTTTTAAATTTGATTCTTTCAGGCAAATCCATTGCATAAACTCTTACAATATCACCTTCTTTTACTGCCTTAACTTTCACTTTGTAAAGTGATTTCTTTATTCCCCTGATCCAAAGTTGTTCATTTAGATAAGTATCAATTTTTATTTTGTTTAAATCACCATCTCTTATTTTCATATGTCTAACTAAAAATTCTTTTACTGTTTTTACTGCTTTTGGAGTTTTTTTGTACCTTGCAACATTCCTACATTTTTCTCTTAAAGGAATAACATATTCTCTTTCAATTGATTCTTTCTTTTTTTCAACTTTTTTTTCTGCCATTTTATTTTAATTTTTAACCGAAGTGACTTTTTCTCCTTATTCCTGGTTTAATGTGTAACTTGGTTCTTCTCCACGACCTTTTTTGATGAGTCATAGCAGAAGGATGAATTTTCTTTCCGGGTCCGAACTTTTTCAAAACTGCCCAAACAGGAGCCCACTTAGTTTGTCTTCCTTTTTTTGTGAGTTTTTCCTTTTTACCCTTATATTTAATTCCCATTTTATTTGATAGTCTCTAAGAAATCTTTTCCTTTTTTAGTTAATTGTCTTCCTGGTTTTTTACTTCTAACATCTTTAATATCTTTAGCAATTTCAGTAAAACCCGCTTTGTCCGCTTGTTGAAGAATAGTTCTAATTATTTTTCCACCAGCTTTTCTAAATTCTTCTGGCCTCATTCCTCTATTTTTTTTAGAACCATACTTTGTTCTTAATCTGTTAACCCCTACAATTTTCTTTTTGTAAACTTGTCTTAAAACACTTGCTGACCTTTTATACCAAAAGTCAAGGTCATCAATTGGTCTTTCTTTACTTGGACCTGATTTTACTATTTTCGCCCATTCTGGCTCTTTAAATTCCGAAACTTTTTTCAAAGCCTCAGCTAATTTTAAATTATATTCTTGAGCATCAATTTCAAATACGCTTGTCATTTTGATTTATTTTTAGCTTTCCTTGCGGAAATAGATTAAACCCAGAGGTTCATTCAGCTTAAAATTAGTGGGAAAGGTTGGTTTATAAATTATGCGGTTTCATTAATTTCGTACCTTGGTTTACGCCATTTTTTTAGAACAATCTTAAAACCAATTACCTTTGCAGTGTAATAGGGACCTAATTTCTCCAACAATTCTTCTGCGAGCTTTTTCACATCTTCTTTGTTTTCCCGAGCGGATTTCAAAACTGAAATTTTTAGAGTTCTCACTTTTTGGAAATGATTTTTCAGAGTTAACATAAAATTTTCTGAAATTCCGTTCTTTCCTAGTTGCATTTCATTGATTGCCATTTTATTTCTTTGATTTCCCCCCTAAACTCAAGATATCTTTCTTTTTTATTACTATCTCTTTTGGAGTATTTTTTAACTTCCAAGAACCAGGTTTCAAAAATAAAGTTTTTTTTGTATCCCTTCCTGTAAAAATGTGCATTTTTATGTCTCTCTTGTTGTCCCTCCAATCTTGACTTTTTAGGGCACAAAAAGTTCCTGCTTCATAAACTTCCTCTTTTGTAGGATTTAATTTTTCAATAACACAAAAAGGACTTCCAGGAGCAACTGTGTGAAGAATAACATTTTCTTTTCCCTTAAACTTTTTCATTAATTCATCATTACTATTTTCATCTTTTCCAAGAAAAATTTTAGTTTCAGTAGAAAGTACAAATTCACGAGGTTTCATAAAACATTCAAAGAAAGAGATTATTTAAGTTTTGACTTGAGCCATTCATTTACAATTTTAAGAGATTTCTTTTTTTCTTTATGGATCATTTTTTTCATTGCCTCGGAATAAGTCATCCACTTAGAGGTTGAATGCTCTTTGGGGTCAAGAATTATTTTCTTTTTTCCGGGTTTTGTTTCTGCTGAATAAAGTGAAAAAGTTTGACCAAAATAACCAATTCTATCCCTAAAAATTTCAGGATAAATATAACTTCCCTTGTAATTGTGTTTTTGGATATTAAAAACATCTAAACCAGTTTCTTCTTTTCCTTCTCTTTTTGCTGCTTTTCTTTTTGTTTCAAACCTTTCAATTCCTCCTTTAACAAACTCCCACCCAATCCAATGAAGTTTCCTTTTAAGAATAATATACTTTGGTTTTCCTTTTTCAATTTTGTAGATTACCAAAAAAACAGCTTTTCTAAATTTATTTTTCATTTTTTATTCTCTTCTGATTTTTTTGGAGAGAAAATTCTTGTTGTGATAAAAATACCTAAAACAGAAATTATAGTTATAATTAATGTTGAAATTACTTGACTTTGGAAGGAAGTATATGAAGAAATTTTTGTTACATATTGAGTTATAAGGGAATTCCATGAAAGAGCCATTAAAAGTCCAAATGTAGCAATTATTGCAGTATTCACTGAATTGTTGAACTGTGTCCTTAACTCTGAAATTACTTTTTTTGCCATTTAAAAATTTTTAATTTTTTCAACCTCTTTTATTAGTTGTTTTTCATCTAAAAAATTTCTTTTCACATTACTGAATTTATTTCTTTTTCTTTTTGGAACTAAATGAAAATGCAAATGAGGGATTGTTTTTCTTGCCGAGAGCAAATCTCCTTCTTTATATCCCATTTCAACAGCGGGATATTTCTTTTCCAAGATTTTTATTCCTTTCATAATTAAATCAAAAATTGCTTTTTTCTCTTTCCCCTTTAATTTGGCTAAATTTAATGCATGCTTTTTTGGAATAACTAAAAGATGATCTTTTACATAGGGGGCTCTTGCAGGAGTTATATAAGCAAATTTATTTTCTGCAAGAATAAATTTTTTATCCTCATGACAAAATGGACAAAAATTATTTTTTCTAAAAGATTTTAAAATTTTTTCGTAAAACATAATTTGTTTAGTTAAAAGAAGTTTAAAAATTTAATTTTTAAGCAGATTCGGAATCTTTCTTTCCTTTTGAAAAAAATTCAATTGATCTTGCCAATTCTTTATGTGTTTTTGCATACTTTTCTATTGGAATCTTTTTTTCATATGCTTCTAAAGACTGAACAAGTGCTGTTGCTCCCGCTTTTGTTCCATCGGGGTGAGCATGACATCCTGCCCCCATTGTAGTAATAAAATCGACAGTTCCGGCAACATCAATAAATGGTTTTAATAAAGTAGGGTTTAATCCTCCTGAAATTATTGGAGCACATTTTTTTATTCCCCTCCAAGAATCATCTTCTAGTATTAAATGGTGAACATTATCCTCATTAACTAACTTCAACATTTCTTTATCATTTGATTGAACTTTTGACCAAGATTGACTAAAGATATGACCTTTTGCTAAAAGTTTCAAAATACCTTTTGCAGCAGTTATATCTTCTTCTGGACTTCCCTTCATTTTCCCAACTCCTGCAGTTCCAGTGTGAATCCCTGAAGCTCCGGCAAGTCTTGCAAATTTAGAGAGAACTAAGACTGAGAACCCTATTGGATTTTCTGGTCTGGTGTAGGCCCCATGGGAAGCTCTGTGGAAGTGAATAAAAACATCAGGGTATTTCCTTCTTAATGTTTGAACCGCCATCCAACCCGCAGTAATTCCATCAATTAAAAAGGCATAACTTCCAGGTTCAAAACCTGCTGCCCTAATTAATTCGCATCTTTCAATCATAGTATCAAAATCCGCTGCTGAAACATTAAAAGAATGGACTTTCTTCTTACCAGTTACTTTTACTGCCTTATCCATTGCTTCTTTTACATGTTTAACCATCTTGTCATATGGACAAAAATCCTGATTTGCTTGAGGTTCATCATTTTTAACAAAGTCCCCTCCTCCTGTCCAAAAATCATAACAAACTTCTGCATATTCTGATGAAGTTAAACCCATCTTTGGTTTAATAATTGTTCCTAAAACGGGTCTATTTTTTATTCCTAAATATTTTTTCATATCATCCAAGGTATAACTTGGTCCATCATATTGTTCAAGCATTGTTGAAGGAAACCAGACATCAATTAATCTTAATGTGGAAACCTGTTTCATTCCCAGAACATTTCCCACAATATAAGTTAAAATATTTTGAACATTTCCTCCACGGTCAAAAAGTCTCCATGGATAAGCAATCCAAACAAGATTCTTTTTTTCATCAAATTGGTAAACTAAGGCATTCATTTTTTTAGAAAAAGGTGTTTCGGTTTGAACCAGGAAATTTGTTCCTGTTGAAGATTCTGCAGCAATTTCACAAGCAGCCTGTAAAATGTTTAAACTCTTATCTGGAACCATATGAAAAACTGCAAGCAGATATTCTCCATTTTGATATTCCTTAAAATTTAAGTTAACATATGATCCCTGATGGGGATTAAGAGAATAATCTTTTTCAATATTTTTATCTACTTTTTTAATGACCATCTTTTACTCTTCTTTTTAATAAATGGTTTTTTATTTAAATATCTTTATGTTTATTTCTGAAAAGTACTTTCAGAATTAAAAAATATTAATAAACTCTTTTAATCTTAAAACTAAAATGCATTACCTTGGAATCGATGAATCTGGGAATGGAGTTTACCCCTTAATTTATTCTTGTTACATTTCGGTTAATAAAGAAAGTCTAGTTGAAGGAAAATTTCCAAAAAGAAGGTCAAAAAACAAAAAACAAAGAATGAACAATCTTATTGGTTTTCCAAACAAACACTTAATTTTTGAAAGGAAATTGGGAAAAATAACCAACTATGAAAACTATAAAACAATTGCAATAGGAGAATTTTCTAAATTTTATTTAAAAAATTATAATCTAAATGGAGTTTATATCGATGGGGGAATAGAAGAATTTCAAAAAGAAAAAATTTTACAAATGATTTATGCAATGGATAAAAGAATAAAAATTAATTTTGGAAAAGACTTGGATAGGAAATTAGTATTAGTTAATAAATCTGACAATTGGGCAAACTTTATTTTTAGGTCTGTTAGAGATTCTCCAAGAAAAATTAAAGAAGGATTTTTTGATTTTTTGCCCCTTCCAGATATAAGGGATTATGAAATTTATTTAATTTAAATTTTTTTTAACTCTTGACCAACTTTACCATCTAAAACTTGAAAACCTAATTTTTTTATTTCTTCTCTTAATTTGTCAGACTCTTCCCATTTTTTATCTTTTCTTGCAATTTCTCTTTTCTTAAGAAGTTCATCAACTTCTTTAGGAACAACTAAATTTTGTTTTTCTAAGAGTTTAAGTCCAAAAATTTCATCAATTTTTTTTATTGTTTGGTATTTTCCCTTGGCCTTTTCATCCCTTACCAACTTCCAAAGAACCTGAAGAGAATTTGGGGTGTTAAAATCGTCATCCATCTGTTCCTCAAATTCTTTTAAATATTTTTCATTGATTTTTTTATCGTCAACAATTTTTTCACAAATATTTTTTAGTCTTTCAAAAGAATTTTTGGCATTTTCTAATGTTTCCGTTGAAAAATCAATTGGTTTACGGTAATTAGTTGAAATAAACAAATATCTTATTTGTTCTTTTGAATAAGTTTTAAGTAATTCTCTAATTGTTGAAAAATTTCCTAGGGACTTACTCATTTTTTCTTTTCCCGTATTTAAGAATCCAGTATGCATCCAATATTTTACTAATGGTTTTTTGCCTGAAATTGATTCCATTTGAGCAATTTCCGCCTCGTGATGAGGAAAAATTAAATCTAGTCCTCCTCCATGAATATCATACTGAGAACCAAATTCTTTTTCAGTTATTGCTGTGTCTTCAATGTGCCACCCCGGTCTACCTTCTCCAAGTGAAGTTTTCCATGAAGGCTCTCCAACTTTCTTAAACTTCCATAAACAAAAATCTCCAGAGTTTTTCTTTTCAGAATTTTCATCTATTCTTGAAACGGCGTCTTCTCCTTCCAACACCTTTCTCTTTGCAAGTTTCCCATATTCCTCATCCTTACTTAAATCAAAGTAATAACCATCACTTATTTTGTAAGCATAACCTTTTTTTATTAACCTTTCAACTTGAGAAACAATTTCCTCAATGTAATCCGTTGCATTTGCATATTTATTTACTGAATTTATTCCTAAACTCTCCATATCTTCTAAGTAAGCTTCTTTGTATTTTTTTACAATTTTTTTCCAATCTTCTTTTTCTTCATTTGCTTTTTTAATTATTTTGTCATCAATATCAGTAATATTTTGTAAGTAGAAAACTTTGTAACCTTTGAACCTTAGATATTTTATTATTATGTCAAATTGGGTATAAGTTTTTGCATGACCTACATGAGAAAAATCATAAACTGTTGGTCCACATACAAAAAGGTTTACCTCTCCTTTTTTCAAGGGTTTGAAGGTTTCTTTTTCCCTTGAAAGGGTGCTATATATTTTTAATACCATCAAAAATTAAAGAACTTCGAATTTAAAAAAGTAAGTGAACCTAAACTATATTCAATACTTTCTTGAAACTAGTATAAATAGAACCATCCTTCTCTATCTCAATAGAATATGTTATTTGGCATAAAGGAGCTGTTTCTGGAATTTCAAACTTTACAAAAAATGCATCTTCTAATTTAGCCCCTGACCCTAACCTTGCACTATCTTCTTTTCCAAGAACAACAAAATTATCCGCTTGGGCTTTAGTAACTTTACAGTTTGAAGCAACTTCAGTAGCTTGAGTAGTATAGGTAAAAGTTCCCTCTGTTGTTTCCCGATTTAAAACTGAAAACCCAAATCCCCCTTTCTCTCCCTTACTTATGTAAAGATCTCTGTCATTGGGAAAAGTTGAAAATTTAGCGTTGGAGTTTGTAGAAAAAAGATTATCTATTTCTCCTTGAACTTTTTGATCAATTCCATCAAGAACATTATTACTTGTCTTGAAAATTTTACTCACAAAAAATATTCCTAAAACTAAAACACTCATTAAAAGAACAATTGTAACAATCGTCCCAACGGACATTTCCATTGCACCTTTAGTGTTTTTTGTTTTTATCATTTTTAAATTCCACTTTGAGTAGCAACATAAGTAACATAAACAGTTATTCCTAAAACAATTATTCCAATTATTAATGCAATTGTGTTCAATTTTTTCCCTTTAATTGAAAAATCAGAATTTTCCTTTGAAGAAAAGAATAAACCAATTATTGAGAGAATTATCCCTGTGAAAGGAGAGAAAAAAGCTTGAACAATAGAAACAATTCCCAGAATGTAAGAAATAAATCCTGCATTTGAGATAACCTTGTTTTCTTTAGAAACTTTTTTTGTCACCATCTTCTACTTTCGAAAGGATTGTTCATTTATAAAAGTTTTTGTAAATATTTTTAACATAAAAAATGGGAATGGGGGGAGTCGAACCCCCGACACCATGATCTTCAGTCATGTGCTCTCCCGCTGAGCTACATTCCCATACTTAAATTAGAGAGTTCTGATTCTTTTTTAAAGTTTGTTAAATAAAATAAGATGAGTATAAATTATGTAAGTTGGGGTAGGCCACCTTCTGTTGTTCCCCGCTTGACGGACGGAACATGCTAATATTCGACTAAGCAGGCATACATAAAGTTACCTTTGCATCAACCAAGTTGCTCGTTTCATCAAATCCGTTTTGTCAAAGTTCATCTCACGAATCATAACTCGAAAACGACTGTGGCGTTTCTGTAGCAGTGCTTTATCTCACGACAACTTTCCTTTCGAAAAGTGGTTTATGTAATGCTTTCGCGCTACGTGATGGGCGGACCTTCCTCAGAATCCAGAAATCATAATTTTATTTCTCTGCAATTTAATGCAAGGATTCCGTAAATTAGCTCCCCAACTTACATAAATATGGATTTTTAGAGATATTTAAGGGTTTTGGTGAGCTCTAAATTGGACATCTTTTTAAGGAGAATATTCTTATTTAATGGATTATGGAATTAAGTCTAGTTATTCCAACTTATAACGAAAAAGAGAATATTCAGAAATTAATTGAAAAAATTCAAGATTAATTTAAAAAAAACAAAATAAAAGGTGAGATTATTGTTGTTGATGATAACTCTCCTGATGGAACTGGAAAAATTCTTGACAAATTAAGCTTAAAACAAAAAAATATTAAAATTATTCATAGAACAGGAAAATTAGGACTTTCATCGGCTGTTTTAGAAGGATGGAAAATTTCAAGGGGAAAGGTTCTAGGGGTGATGGATGCTGATTTAAGTCATCCTCCTGAAAAAATAAAAGAACTTTTTTGGCCAATTAAAAAAGGTTAAGAGGAATTTGTAATTGGAAGTAGATATGTTCGGGGAGGAGAAATAAAAGGCTGGAACTTTAAAAGAAAATCGATGTCTAAATTTGCTACTCTTTTAGCAAGAGTTTACACTAAAGTTAAGGACCCTATGACTGGTTTTTTTATGATAAAAAAAGAATTTATTCGAAAAGAGATTTATTTAATTCTAATCTGGTTTTTCTTTTTTTTAGGAATGGCTATTTTTATGCCCCACAAAGAAGACAGATTTTTATTGGGAATTATCCCTGCAATTTCTTTAATCTCTGGTTATTTTATTAGTAAGATAAAAAGATATCAAAAGGTAATAATTCTCTTAATTTTATTGGTCCTCGTTTTTTCTGTTGTAAACAATTTTTATACTAATTATTCTACTTACCACAACACAAATACTGAGTGTTTTAATGAAGTTGTTTCTGAACTCCAAAATCTTCCCGGAACATTTATGATGATAAGTGAAAACCCTCCTCTGTTTAGAGATTCAATTAAACAAGAAAGTGCATATTACCCAGATAATTTGAATGAAGAGACTATCAAAAAAATGGGTGGATTAGAAAAAGGGAAAGTCTATTTTATTTTTACCAAATTTAATTCTGGATTCGAAACCGAAAAATGGAAAAACATTAAAGAGATTATGAATTCAAACTATAATCTAGAGTTTGAATGCTCAAAAGACAGTGAAGTTAATTGGATTTATTCAAATTAACTTGATTTTGATTAAAATTTTCAACCCCAAAACTTATAAACTCAAAATTTCTCTCAAATTCATCCAATAAACTACATCACTTAATTCCAACGTTCTGGAAAAAAGTGCATACTGTAGAAGAATATGGAAATGCAAATGGAACTTAAAGAACAAATAAAATCTGCTCTAATTGAGCTTAGAAAAAATGAAGCAAGAAAGTTTAAACAAACTGTTGACTTAATTGTGAATCTTCAAAAGTTTGAAGTTAAAAAAAATCCTTTAAACCTTTTTATAAGAGTACCTCATAAATCAAAAAACAAAAAAATTGCTGGATTCTTTGATTCTCCAAGTGAGTTTATTGATACAATTACTGAACTTGATTTTAAAAAATATACTGATAAAAAGAAATTGAAAAATTTAGTTAAAAAATATGATTTTTTTATTGCTCAAGCAAAACTTATGCCAAAAGTTGCGACAGTTTTTGGTAGAGTCTTAGGTCCAGCAGGAAAAATGCCTTCTCCACAAATGGGAATTGTTCTTAATGCTGATGAAAAATCTATTAATGACTTAAAAGAAAAGATAAATACTAGTTTAAGAATTAGGGCTAAAGAACCCTCAATAAAAGTAGCAATTGGCAAAGAAGATATGACTGATGAAGAAATTATAGAAAATGTTCTTTCTGTTTATAATGAACTTGTTAAAGCTCTTCCAAGAGATAAGGAGAACATTAAAAATGTGGAAATAAAGTTTACCATGACTAAACCAGTAAAAATAAAAATAAGATAAAATGCCAAAAAAAACTCAATCTCAAACGTCTAAGCATATTCCTCAGTCAAAAGTGAATTCAGTAAAAGAATTAACTGAACTTCTTAAAACTAAAAAAACAATCTTAGTAGCTGACATTTCAAACATTCCTGGTTCTCAGTTTCAACAAATTGTAAAAAAACTTAGAGGCAAAGCAATTGTTAAAGTTCCAAAGAAAAATTTACTTTTAAGAGCTCTTGAATCTGCTAAAAAGGAAAAAGCAAAAGAATTGAAAAACTTTTTAACTAAACCTGTTGCTCTTCTCTTTTCAGATTTAGATTCTTATGACCTTGCTTCAGAATTAATAAAAAATAAAAGTCCTGCAAAAGCAAAAGTTGGACAAATTGCACCAAGAGATTTAGAAATACCTGCTGGACCAACAGACTTGGTTCCAGGACCTGCAATTTCTGAACTTGGAGCTCTCGGAATAAAGATTCAAATTCAAGGTGGAAAAATTGAAATTAAAGAACCTAAAGTTATTGCTAAGGAAGGTTCCTCAATTAGTGAAGGTGCCGCTGCAATGCTTTCAAAATTAAACATTCTCCCATTTACAATTGGATTTATTCCTCTTTCCGCATATGATTCAACCGAAGAAAAAATGTACTCGGAAATTATTATTGACTATGAAGGAGCCTTAAACTCTCTAAAAGATTCATTTGCTAGATCTCTTGCATTTGCAGTTTCAATTGGGCAATACAATTCACAAACAATTCCTATTCTAGTACAAAAAGCTGGAAGTCATGAAAGAAGATTAATAAAAGTAATAAGTGGTGAACCAGATGAAGTTATTCTGGAAGCTCCAAAAACAGAAGAAATTCCTCAAGAAAAAAAGGAGGAAAAACAAGTGAACCCCACTGAGGGACTTGCTTCTTTATTTGGGTAGTTCACAATTAAATAAAAAGGAAAAAAAATGGAATACATATACGCAGCACTTTTGTTGCACAAATTAGGCAAAGAAGTTAGTGAAAGCACTGTAAAAAGTGTTGTTGCAGCTACAGGCGCTAATGTTGATGACTCTAAAGTCAAATCATTAGTTGCTAGCTTGAAGGGTGTTGATATCGATGCTGAACTCGCAAACGCAAGTTTAGTCTCAGCAGCTCCGGCAGCTCCGGCAGCTGAAGCAAAGAAAGAAGAAGCACCGCATAAGGAAGAAAAGAAGAAATCTGCAGCAGAAGGATTAGCCTCATTATTTGGATAATTAATTATTTTTTATATATCCAGGGCCAGTCCTTAACTTCTCTAGTTGGAACTTGAAATCTTAAAGGAATTTCTTCACAATAAAGGTAATTTTAAGATAAATATTTAAATTTGAAATCCCTTTTTAAATCGTGGAAGATAGAGTGAAATTTTCATATAAGGCAGGAAATGTGGATTATAATTATTCAATAGAAGAGAGTGTACTCAAAGAGAAAAGTGTTTTACGGTTTGAAAAGTTTTGGGGAATTGTGGAATATGTTGTTGAACACCCAAAAGAATTAGGGGAAAGTAGTCTTCAATTCAACAAAGAATTTAACCCTGATGAAAAAAGAATAGTTCAAAAATTAATTTCTACTTTGAAATCAAAAGACCTTGAAAATAAAGTTAAATAAATTAATGTGACATCCTCCGTGCCCTAAAGGACACGGCGTCCCGTCGTCTTCAATGAAATGAATGATGCAACTCTTGATTCTTTATGTATTCAAAAACAGC
>JAACWA010000011.1 GCA_009992175.1 archaeon | reverse complement strand
GATGCGAAGCATCAAACCTTCAGGGTGCGGAGGACGTCATATTCTTTAGAAGACAATCGAGCCAAATATTTAGATTGGAAACATTTCGATCTTGAATGGCTTTTTTCGAATCAAGTTTTTAATTCAATAAATATTTGTCCTTCTGAAATTCCTCAAGATTTTTGTAGTCCTCAATGGATTTGTATAACTGAACCTACTATTTGTCCAGAATATGGATATCAAACTCAAACTTGTAAAGATTATGGTTGTGAAAATCAAGAAATAAAGAGTCAGATTTCTTGTAATCCAGGAATTTGTTCTGGATGTTTGGTTCCAAAGTGGTTTGAAAGTAATGCAATTGGAGATAACAGGTGTATCCCTTATGGATTTAGGTTTGAGAGTCAAATTGGATGGAATCTTGAATTACAAGATGGAAAACAATCTGTAACTTTAAGAATAAATGATACTCAAGACGAAGGAGTCAGTTTTTCTATTTCTCCAAAGGGAGTTGTGAAATTTAATGTTAAAGATTGGGGGAACCAGAACTATACTTTTGTTAAGGGAGATACAGTTAAAGTGAATGTTGAAGGATGGCAAAATGAAATCACAAACTTAAGTTTCTTTGTTGATGAAGTTTTTTATGATTCTGAAAATTATGAGAACAGTTATATTCGTCTCACTTTAACCTATACTGCTCTAGGAAGAGTTGCAGATACAATTAATGCTTATTGTGATATTGATGGGACTGTAAAACCCCAAAAAGAGGGAGTTAAAGATGTTTTAATCAAATGTCAAAATAATTATGAGTGTTCTAGTAATCAATGTTCAAATGGAATTTGTATTGGTTTAGGAGCTCAAATAGACACCCAAACAGGACTCTTCAAATCTATAGGGTGTAGAATTCTAAATATTGTTTCTCTTGGCTCTGTTAATTATAGAAAATGTATTTTAGGAGATAATGCCACAAACCCTTCTCCGTAAAACTTGGTTTTCTAAACATTTATTAATTATTTTTAACTGTTATTTCAGAGGTGAGCAATTTTGAAAAGAGAAAGTGTAGATGAGGTTTTGAAAAAATATGGAGCTAAAATAGAAGGTCAAATGAATTCTTCTGGTAGTGTTAGTGATTACAGTAGTTCATATGACAAATTTAAGGGAGAAATTTCAAGAGAGTATACAACTTATGAAAGATGGGCTAACAGCCTTGGAAATTTTATTCATATAAAACCTTCTAAAAAAGATGAAGAGAAAATTGTTAAAAGTTTAGAATCTGCTCACCTTTCTGTTGAACCTTGGCAAGCGATAGGGCTTTCAGTTACTGCATTTTTAGCAGTTTTTTTAATTGGACTTTTGTTTTCAGTTGGTGTAACTTTAATTGGAAGTGAGTTTCCTTTTCTTTTCTTTTTTTTAATGGTTATTTTTTCAATTTTTCTTTTTTATTTTTTGAATCAATATCCTGAGAGACTTGCTAACAAATGGAGGCTTAAGGCATCAAGTCAAATGGTACCTGCAATTCTTTATATTGTGGTTTATATGAGACACACTCCCAATTTAGAAAAAGCAATTCAGTTTGCATCAGAACATTTACAATATCCTCTTGCACTTGATTTCAAAAAAATATTCTATAATGTTGAAATAGGGAAATATTCCACAATTAAAGAAAGTTTAGATCACTACTTAGAAAGTTGGAGAGGATATTCTACAGAATTTATTGAAGGTTTTCACTTAATTGAATCTAGTTTATTTGAACCAGATTCTTCACGTCGTATTTCAACTTTAGAAAAAGGATTACAAGTTGTTCTTGATGGAGTTTATGAGAAGATGCTTAAATTTAGTCATTCGGTTAGAAGTCCATTAACAAATGTGTATATGTTGGGAGTAGTTTTACCCACTTTAGGTTTAGCTTTAATTCCTCTTGCTTCAGCAATGATTGGAGGAATTTTAACTTATGTTCATGTTTTTATTTTGTTTAACTTAATTGTTCCTTTTATGGTTTATTACTTAACAGATAAAGTTTTGAATATGCGTCCAGGAGGATATGGAGAAACAACTTTGCTTGAAAAAAATCCTCTTTATCCTAAGTATAAAAGTAGTGCCCCCTACAGAAAAGCTTTTTGGATAGTATTGCCATTCATAATTTTAAGTTTAATTCCCTTAATCTTTCAGTTTACACCTATTCCAGAATCACTCGGAATTGCAAAAGATTTTTCTTTTAGTCAAGTTGGACTTAGTTTTTTAGGAAATGGAAACTTTTTTGATTTTATTGAAACTCCTACGGGAGTTAAAGGTCCCTTTGGACTTGGAGCACTTCTTTTAGGAATGCTTTTTCCAATTTCAATTGCTCTTTATTTTTCAATCGCGTATAAAGAAAAAACAAAAGATTTAATTAAAGAGAGAAAGAAAACAAAAGAACTTGAGAGTGAATTCAATAATTCATTATTTCAATTGGGGAATAGACTTGGAAATGGAGTTCCTCCGGAATTGGTTTTTGGTAAAGTTGCAGAATCAAATAGAGGCCTTATGACTGGAGAATTTTTTGGAAAAGTAAATTATAATATTCGACAAATGGGAATGAGTGTCGAAAAAGCAATCTTTGACAAAACTAGGGGAGCAATAAGATTTTTCCCCTCGGATTTGATTTCAACTTCAATGAGGGTTTTAATTGAATCAAGTAAAAAAGGATTAAAAATTGCAGCTGTGAGTTTAATGAGTATTTCTGAATATATAAAAAATTTAGATAAGATTACGATGAGGTTAAGAGATTTACTCGCAGAAATTACTAGTGACATGAAAAGTAATATGACTTTTTTAGCTCCTCTTCTTTCAGGAATTGTTGTTGGTCTTGCAGCGATGATTACTTCAATTTTGGGGATGTTAAATGTTGCTGACCTCTCCGGGGTGGGGGCAAGTAGTTTAGGTTCCATTGGAAATTTGGTTGATATTTTTAAATATAAGGACATGATTCCTCCATATTTTTTACAAATTTCTGTTGGAATTTATTTAATTGAAATAATTTTTATTTTAACTTCAACACTTGTAACAATTGATTCAGGGGAAGACAAATTAGAAATGACAAATAAAATTGGAATTAATTTAAAGAAAGGAATGATTCTTTATTTCATTGTTGCACTTTTAAGTGTTCTTGCCCTTTCAATTTTAAGTGGAACTGTGCTTAGTGGTTTACTAGGATAAGGTTTTAGTAATCTTTATTAAATCCATTTAACTTCTTAATTTTATGAATAGAAAGAGGAGATTTTTTGGTAAAAAAGGAATTGTTTCAGAGTATCTTCCATGGATTTTAATTTCTCTTGCTATCCTTACTGTTTTAATGATTTCAATTTTTTTCTTAAAGGGAAAGGGGATTTCCGTTTTAGATGGATTAAAAGGAATTTTTAGGGGAGGATAAAATAAAATGTCGGAATTAACGGTAGAACAAATAATTAAATTAATTGTTGGAGCTCTTGTAGTTGTCGCTGTAGTTTTAGGAGTTTATTTTATTTTTAAAGATAGAATTTTGGAATTTTTTAATCTTCTTCCAACGAACGCTAGCTTAGGAAACTTTTGGAGAATTTTTTATGGATAAAAAAAAGAATAAAAAAGGGATGTTTCTCGCAACAGAAGTAGTAAAATTAGTTATTGCTTTAATTGGAATTTCTCTTTTAATTTATCTTTTATTTTCTATCTATTATTCAAGTTCTCAGGATCAAAAATTAAATGAGGCAAAGTCAACGATTGGAAGAATGAAAGAGATTCTTCAAAGGGTTAATTCAGGAGATATTTCTAGTGAAAAATTAACAGACATTACTCCTTCTTCATGGAGCATTTTTAGTTTTGTAGGGGGAGAAACCAAACCTAATTCTTGTGCAGGAGAAAATTGTTTATGTATTTGTGATGAAGTTAGTTTTGACAATGCTTTATGGTTTAAAGACAGACAAATTAGTGAGTGTGACAATTCAGGAGTTTGCTTGATAGTAGAAAATTTAAACAAATTTACTACTTTCGAAATAGAAAAACCATCTAATGGGGGAACAAATGTTGAAATTTCCAAATCTGAAGATAAAATTGAGGTTAAGAAAAAATGAATTTAGATGAATTCATAAAATATCTTATCTGGATTGTATTTTTTTCGATAGCTTTAATAGGACTTTATACTTTGTTTAGAAATCTGGGGGTAATTTAGATGTTTAAAAAAGGAGAACTTACAACACAACAAATTGTTATTTTAATAATTTTAGTTGTAAGTTTTGCAGTTATTTTATTTTTTATTTTTAGGTTGAATTTAGGAAAAGAAACTGAACAAGATATATGTCACAATTCTGTTATAACCCGGGGAAAATCAATTTTACCCACTGACACTTTTCCATTACAATGTAAAAGAGAGTATCTTTGTTTAAGTGTGGATGGAAGTTGTGAAGTAATGACTAAACCAGATGTCATTAAAGTTGAGACAAAGGATGAAATTTATCAAGCTCTTGCGGACCAATTAGCAGAATGTTGGTGGATGTTTGGTGAGGGTAAGGTAAATTATGTGGGTTCGGAAGTAATTCCTGATTTGCAATGTTCAATTTGTGACATGATAGCTTTTGATGATTCGGTTAAAAAAGAAATTTTTAATGGAACTGGAGAATTTGATAAAAAGGAACTTTATAATTATCTTGATAAAACAAAAAGAGCTGATGGCCAGACTTATCTAGATTATTTAAATTTAAGAAACTTTCTTAGTTCTTATTCTGGAGATTATGGAAAAATAAATTTGGATAAACAATATTATTCTTTGATGGGAATTACTAGTGATGTTAGTACTTGGGGATGGATTTGGAGAATTGGAGCGGGTGCAGGTCTCGTTGCAGGAGGTCTTGCTTTGACTCCTTTAACAGGAGGAGCGAGTGGATTTGGTGCAGCAGCATTACTAACTGGAGCAAAGGTTGCAGTTGCTGGAGGAGTTGTTACCGGGCTTACTGGAGGAGTTTTGGTTGCTGCGGTTGTAAGAGGACAAAGTGGAAATGAATATGTTCCTTCCTGGATTGTTGAAGTAAATTCTCCTGAATTTAAGGCTTTAAATTGTGATCAAATTTTAACTTCAAGTTAAAAAACTTTATTAATTCCTTTTTTCTTCTCTAAGTTATGAACTCATTCAAAGGTAAAAATAAAAGAGGAGAGTTTTTGGTGGAGAATATAATCTTTATTGTTCTAAATATTCTTTTTTTAATGATTCTTGTTTTATTTCTTATTAAACAAGGAAGTGGAGCAGTTTTACTTGAAGATGCATATTCTAAGAATATAGCTCTTTTGATTGATTCAGCAAGACCCACAATGAAAATGTATGTGAATCTTCAAGATTTAAAAGAAGTTTCAGATAAAAATGGAATTGATTTTTCAGATATTTTAAAAATTGAAGGAAATGATGTTACAATTAAATTAAGCGAAAAAGGAGGAACAAAGTATCACTTCTTTAATGATATAAATGTGACCGCGTACAAGGATACTGATCCTGGCCGTGAAGGATTTTATATCTTAACTTTTTCAAAAATAAAATGATAAAAAAAATAAATACCCTAAAGGGCATAAATACTCCCAAGGGCATAAATACCCTAAAGGGCATAAATACTCCCAAGGGCATAAATACCCTAAAGGGCATAAATACTCCCAAGGGCATAAATACCCCCAAGGGCATAAATACTCCCAAGGGCATAAATAAAAAGGGAGATAAACTTCTTTCTATTTACTGGTTTGCAATTCTTGTTATTGTTGCAGTAGGAGTAGTGTTAATGGTAAATTCTTTTTATGGAAAAAATTATGATGTAAGAAAGCAAGAATCCGAAATTTTAGGTCAAAAAGTTGCAGATTGTATTTATTTTGGGGGGGAATTTAATCCTCTTTTATTAAATAACCAAGGAGGATTCAGAGAAGACTTTAAAGATAATTTTTTAGAAAAATGTTCTTTAAATTTAACAATTAATGAAGAATTTAAAAGGCCCCCTTATTACTTCGAAGTTGAATTTTTTTTAGAGGAAGATTTAAGAAAATCTTCTCTTTTAATTTCAGAAGGGAATAAAAATTGGAAATCTGATTGTGATGTTTCCGTTTCAGGAAAAAGTAAACTTGCAACTTGTTTTAATCAGGAATTTTTTGCGAAATTAAATTCAGATTCAGTTTATTTGATTAAGGTTCTTTCAATTGTGGGGAAAGTTGAAGAAAACACAAATTAAAATGAAAACTAAAAAAGCACAAATAGGTGAGACTCTAACTTGGTTAGTTGCAACTATTTTAATTGTAATTATGATGGTTTTTTTTATTTTTGGAGCTTCTCTTTTGGGGGGAACAAAAAAGATAGGAAATTTCCGTCCAGGAATTACTGGAAAATCTTCATTTGAGGGAGGAGACCCTTTTTTGAAAAAATCTCTTTTCACTTATGTTTCAATTGGTTCTGAAACAAAAAGACTGATTATGGAAAAAACTCTTTCTAAAATGGCAAGTGAAGATAAATTTAATTTAGATTATAATCAAACAAAAGCGGAGGTTGCTTTGAGATATAGTAAAAAATGATTAAAAAAATTAAAACTTTTAATAAGAAAGGAGACCTTCCAGTAACTCTTTTAGTTATTGGAATTTTTGCTCTTTGTGGATTTGCCCTTCTCACCTTTTTTATTTCAGATTTTAGGGCAGGTAATTCTTTTGTAGGAATAAGTATCTTACAAAAGGTTAATTCAAATGCGGATGAATATTCTTTTTATAAAAATAATGGAATGAAGGAGGACAAATTAAAAACTTTTTTTAATATTACAGAGGAGTACGGGAGAAATTATTTTTATGAAGAAAAGTTTGAGACCAAGGGGGGAGTCTTATTTTTTGGAGGTAAAAAGGTTCTTTTGTTTTCAGTTCAGTACCAGGTCCCCTCATAGGAAGTTTTATAAATATTTTTTACTCTATTTACTTGAAGAGAGATGACAATTCAAAATAAAAAAGGACAAGGGATGAGTACAAATACCATAATTCTTTTAATTTTAGGTTTAATTGTTCTTGTTGCTCTTGTTTGGGGTTTTGCCACAGGATGGAGTGCTTTTCAGAAATATTTTAATCCCTCAAATGTAGATTCGGTTATTGACGATTGTAATGTTGCATGTACTTTAAACAATCAATATGGTTATTGTTCTGGTGAGAGAACTTTGAAATCAAATGAAGATAATTTAAAGATTAAATCTAGTTGTGCAGTTTTTTCAAGCGAAAAAACTTTTGCAAAATATAAAATTCCTTCATGTGCCTCAATCTCTTGTGATTTAAAATGTGAAGACATTGTAATTGATGGAAAGAAAGGAGTTAACAGTGTAAGCACAGGAAAGTATGATGTTAGTTCTTTAGCAAAAGAAGACAAGTGTTTTATTAATTAGTCTTTTATTTGTTTTTTAATAATTAGTAATTGTTTTAAACTTATTCTTCTTTAGATATTTATGGCAAGAGATAGTGAAGAAAGAAGAAATAAGAAGAAAGATAAGCTCAGAGAGAAGAAGAAGCATCCCTACAAAACAGGGGGAAAGTTTAGGCTTGGAAATATCAAGATGAAAGAATCGGCTGACAAAAAGAAAAAGAAGAAAAATTAATTTTTATAAACTCTAAATCCTATTTATCTTGATGATTGAGGTAATTTTTTTATATGGGTTGGCCTTTGTGTGGTTAATCTTTGCAGTAATTTCAGACCTCAAATCTAGAGAGATTCCAAATTGGCTTAATTTTAGTTTAATTGCTTTTGCTTTTGGATTTAGGTTTTTTTACTCTCTTTTTGTTTCAACTGATTTTTCACTTTTTTATCAAGGAATTTTAGGTTTTTCAATTTTTTTAGTGTTGGGAAATTTATTTTATTATAATAAAATGTTTGCTGGAGGAGATATGAAACTTATGATTTCTTTAGGAGCTGTTCTTCCTATTTTTTCTAGTTTTGCTCAGAATTTGAAATTATTTTTATTGTTTATTTTGATTTATCTTTTTGTGGGAGCAATATATGGAATATTTTTAAGTTTAATAATTGGAGTTATTAATTTTAAAAAATTTAAAAAAGGATTTTTAGTTTTATTTAATAAAAATAAAAAATTGATAATTTGGGGTACCTTCTTTGCTTTTGTTTTTATCTTGTTAAGTTTTTATATCAATTATCTCTTTTATTTTGGAATTCTTATTTTTGTTTTTCCTTATTTTTATTTATTCTTAAAATCTGTTGATGATTTTTGTATGGTGCGTGAAGTTATTCCCTCTAAATTGACTCCAGGAGATTGGTTAAGCGAAGACATTAAAGTTAAAGGTAAAACTTTTAGAGCAAATTGGGATGGACTTAGTGAAGAAGAAATTAATCGTTTAAAGAAAAGAGGAAAAAAGGTATTGATTCGTTATGGAATTCAGTTTGCTCCAGTTTTTCTTATTAGTTTTATTCTTCTTTGGATTTTTTTAGAGACAACTTTTTTTGATTTGTTTTTTAGAAGTATTGGGTTTTAAGGAATCCTTTTTGGGAGCCAAGTATTTTTTTCATTAATTTCTTCTTTTGTTTTTTCTTCCGAATCTTCTTTGTTATTATCTTTTTCTTTAACTTTGGGTTCTTCTTTTTTAGTTTCTTTTTCTATTTTTTCTTTTACTTTTTTTAATTCTTCGGGGGTTAAGTTTTTTCTATCCGATTCAAGAGATTCCTCTTCATAAATAGGGAGAACGTTCAAAACTTCATGGCCCATAACATTTGTTGAAATTAAGTCTATTTTTTTAGGATTAAAAGTTTTCTTTAGTTTTTCCTGAATTGTGATTGCCAATTTACCTACTTCTCCAGGTAACTTTTCTTTTGATTCAATATGTTCTTTAGGAATTATTAAAGAATGTCCTAATGAAGCTGGTTTTATATCTAAAATTGCAATCGCTTTTTCATTTTCTCCAATTTTAGTGGAAGGAATATCTCCAAAAATAATCGAGCAAAAGATACATTGAGATTTTTGATTTTCCCCCCCAATTAACCCTTGTTCTTTTAAAAATTTAGTAAATTCTTCATCATTCATCCCTTTTATATTTTTTATAAATTCTTCTGCTTGCGATTTTTCATAATTGGAATTTATGTGTTCAATTAGCTTTTCTTTAATGTTTTCCAAATCTTTTTTAGTTTGTGTCATTTTTTGTTAATTTTTTTAGATAAGTGCTATTTTCATTTAATTTTTTTTCTTGAATATAATTGTACATTTTAGTGTATCCCTCTGACAAAAGGGGAGAAATTTTATTTATATAAGTTAAAGTTCTTTGAAATTCAACATCATTTTTTGTTGGAGTTTCTTTTTTTGGAATTTTTTCTTCTAAAACTTTTATTAAGAGATCCGAAGCCTTTTCTGAAAGATTGATTAATTCAATTTTATCTTTAAGAGTTAATTTCATACTTTTTTTAAGAAATTTTTATTAATAAATATTTAGGCAATCTTTCTCATATCAATAAGTTCAGCTGAAGATACATCTTCAATACCCTCAAATTTGGCAATTAATTCTTCTGTACTCTTGTCATCAGGATAAAAGAAGAAAACAATTACTGATTTTAATCCAAATGCAATTGGTTCAATGGAATATTCTTTATTGTTTCCACCAAATTCCTCAACAATTTTTTTTGCTTTTTCAGAAATATTTTCTAGACTCACTTCTGGAGAGGTAGGCATTAGTTTATATTTTGCTCCGTTTATTCCAGTCATTTTTTTTAAAAATTTCAAGAGTTTATAAACGTTTAGGGTTTTGGTAAATCTTTTTTGAATTGTTACTTTGAAATTTACAAAATGCTTAAAAAGAATGTTGATTTTTTTAAGAGATGATTAATAGAAATTTAATTTTTGTTGGGAGAAAAATATAATGGAAGGAAGTTATGAAAAAATTTTATCTAAATTATCTAAGGTTTCTGGGATAGAAGAGGGAGAAATTGATAGGAGGGTTGAAGCTAAAAGGTCTAAATTATCTGGTTTGATTAGTCGTGAAGGAGCTCTTCAGGTTATTGCTGCCGAGTTAGGTATTTCTTTTGACAATGAAAAATTAAAAATTGATGAACTTCTTCCAGGAATGAGAAAAGTGCATTTTTCTGGGAAGGTTATAACTGTTTATCCCATAAGAACTTTCACTACTAAGTCAGGGGAAGAGGGAAAAGTTGTTAATATGATTGTTGCGGATGAAACCTCCAACATAAAACTTGTTCTTTGGGATACAAACCACATTAAAATGATTGAAGATGGGACAATTAAAGAAGGAGTTTCTATTGAGGTTTCTTCAGGAAATATGAGGCAGGGAGAAGTTCATATGGGAAGTTTTGCCGAATTAAAATTAAGTGAAGAAAAATTTCCAGAAGTAAAAACTGAAAAACCAATAAAAAAGAAAGATATTCAAGAATTTAATGTGGGGGATAAAGTTAATACTCGTGCCTTTGTTGTTCAAGCTTTTGATTTAAGATTTTTTAATGCAAATATCGATACAGGTAGAAAAGCGACGGAGGAAGAAGTTTCTTCAGGAGTTCCAACAGAGAAACGTGCAATTCTAAACGTAGTAATTGATGATGGAACTGAAAACACACGTGCAGTCCTTTTTCATGAGATGGTTCAAAAAACAGGTTTAACTGAATACGAAGATGAACAAAAAATGAAAGAACAAAAAAATAATCTTTTAGGGAAAGAATTTGTATTTGGAGGAAATGTAAGGCTCAATTCATATTTTAATAATCCAGAATTAATTGTTGATTCAGTAGACGAAATTAATGTTGAAAGACTTATTGATGAATTAGATATTTAGGATGTTATCAAGAACACACTTAGTTTTCTCTTTATTTGTTGGTCTTCTTTTAATTCAAAGTGTTTCAAATCCAATAATTTTTTTAATTGCTGTTTTAATTTCTACTTTTCTTCCTGATTTGGATTCTTATACTTCAAAATTTGGAAAGAGGTTTTTTTCTCGTGTTTTGACTGCTTTTACAAAACATAGAGGGGTTATGCATAGTTTACTCTTTTTGGGAGTTTTTTATTTTTTATTCTATTTTTATTTTCCAAGTATTTCCTTGGGCTTTTTAGTTGGTTATGGAACTCACCTATTGGGAGATTTAGTTACCAAACAAGGATTGAGGTTGTTTTATCCATTTAAATTTAGAATTCATGGATTTTTAAAAACAGGAGGAAAAATTGAAAGTTTTTTATTTTTATTCTTTGGAATTTTTGATTTGTTTTTAATTTTTAAATTAATCTTTGAAGTATATCTTTAATTGTTATAAACTTTATAAACGAAGGGTCTTTTAATTTTTTATGGCTACAAAAAAAGAAATTGAGGAGATTAAAGACGCAATTTCTGACGATGAAAAGAAAAAATCTAAATCTAAAAAAGAAGAAAAATCCTTAGAATTAACTGATTTACCTGGAATTGGACCTGCTGCTCTTTCAAAATTGGAAAATGCAGGAGTATATGACATGATGGGGTTGGCAGTAATGAGTCCAGCTTCACTTTCTGATGCTGCAGGAGTTAGTGGTGCAGTTGCAAGAAAGGCAATTCAAGCTGCTCGAAATATTTTGGAATTAGGTTTTAGTGATGGAATGGAATTTGCAAAAAAAAGATCTAACGTTTTACATATTACTACCGGAAGTAAAAGTTTAGATGAACTTCTGGGTGGAAGAGGGATTGAAAGTAAGGCAATAACAGAAGCTTTTGGGGCTTATGGTTCGGGTAAAACTCAGTTAGGGCTTTCCTTAGCGGTAAATGCACAACTTCCAATTGAACAAGGGGGAGCAGGAGGAAAATCGGTTTATATTGATACTGAAGGAACTTTTAGACCAGAAAGAATAAATCAAATTTCGGATGGAATTGGGGCTAACCCTGAAATGGTTTTAAAAAATATTTTAGTTGCGAGAGCATTTAATTCAGACCATCAAATTCTTCTTTTAGAAAAAATTGGGGAAATGATAAAAGCAGGGGAACCAATCAGATTAATTGTTATTGATTCACTTACTGCTCATTTTAGAGCAGAGTTTGCAGGAAGAGGGCAATTAGCAGATAGACAACAAAAACTTAATAGGTATATGCATGAATTAATGAAAATTGCTGAAACTTATAACTTAGCAGTTTATGTTACAAATCAAGTGATGGCTAATCCTGCTCAACTTTTTGGAGATCCAACTTCTCCAATTGGAGGAAATATTGTAGGTCATGCTTCAACTTTTCGTCTTTATTTACGTCGAGCAAAACAAGGAAGTCGTGTTGCAAAATTAATTGATAGTCCAAACTTACCAGATGGTGAAGCGGTTTATTTTGTGACAAACCAAGGAATTAAAGATAAATTATAAAGATGGAATCAAATAATTATGGGGAATCTTCAAATTTAGGATGGTATTATTTTGGAAGAAGTTTGAAGTTAGGTCAACATCATAAAAATTTTGTTCTTTATCTTTCTAAAATTAACGCTGAAAAGAAGAAGAATATTTCAGGAATTTTTGTTACTAGAAGAAGACTTGAAAACTTTTTTGAAAAAAATCCTAAATTTGATGAAAAATCAATGGGAGATTTTAAAATTAAAAACCAAGGAAATTTTTTTTATTTTAATAAAAAGGAAGAGTGAATATTAATTTCCCGGAATAATTAATCTGTGTCCTGCATAAATAATTATTGGAAATCCATTTGCTTTTTTTAATTGATATAAAGAAACTCCAAATTTTCTTGCTATTTTTCCAAGGTTATCTCCTTTTCTTATGGTGTAAGTTCCCCCTTCAAAAACATACTTTTCTTTTAATTTTGAAAATTTTTTTACTAAATTTTCTTTTGTTCCTTTAGGAACTCTTATTTCAAAAGAATATTCACCTTTTACTATTTTTTCTGGAGGGGTTGCATCGAGCCCATATGCAGGATTATATTTTTTTAAATCTTTTTTTGAGATTCCCAAAATTTTTGCAAGAATTCCAAAACTAGCTTGT
The DNA here is from genome assembly GCA_009992175.1 of archaeon. Taxonomy (GTDB): domain Archaea; phylum Nanobdellota; class Nanobdellia; order Pacearchaeales; family GW2011-AR1; genus GW2011-AR1. The sequence goes on along the minus strand of JAACWA010000011.1, from coordinate 29,202 downwards.
TGGTGTACATTTAAGGTATCAAAATTTTTTGTTAATAAATTGTCTAGAATAGTATCTTTTTTAGGATTTTCAAAATTTATTCCTTCGCTTTTTTCCTGATATGCATATATTTTTGGAAGGTGTTCTAATGTTTCTCTTGGCAAAACTCTTTTTTTTAAAAGTTCATCAAAGTTAAAAGAGTTAAATCTTTTTAATTTGTCAATGACTCTTCCTTCTCCACAGTTGTAAGCAGCTATTGCAAGACTAGGATCCCCCAAATCAGAATAAAGAAAATTTATGTAATCCATTGAAGCAGGGATTGCTTTTAATGGGTCCATCCTCTCATCATACCAGATTCCCATTACTTTTAGTCCCCATAATTTTGCTGTTTGAGTCATGAATTGAGCAATTCCTTTTGCTCCTGCTCTAGATTTTATGTAGGTTTCCATACCACTTTCTACAGGATACATATATTTTATCAAATTTGGAATTGCTTTTTCATTCGAGACAGAATCTATAAAAGGTTTATATTGTAAAAATTTTTCTAAGGAATTCATAAACCATTTGTTTTGTCTAGTTTCGTAAAGTTTTTTATAATAAGCAATTTTTTCTGCAAATCTTTCTCCCATTGGGAATTTTTTTTCAGCATTTGCTATCTCTTCTTTTGAAACTTCTATTTCATTTTCTAAAGCTTCTTTTTGTGATTTATATTGTTCAAGGTTGTACAAATTTTCAAGAGGGTCTATAAAATTATAATCTTCTAATGAAAGGGCTGATTGTGAAAGTAGTCTCATTCCTTTTTGGAAATAAACTTTTGAAGAATCATCTTTTCCTTCTTCATAAAAATTTTGTCCTCTTTCAAAAAATTCTTTTGCTTTTGAATAAGCATTAGGTCCATTCAAAGTGTCAAGGGGATTTATTTTTACTGGAATTTCTTTTGTTACATAAACTGTATCAATTTTAGGTTTTGGAGTTTCTTCTTTGGAAATATTTGGAAAATTTGAACATCCTATTAGGAAGAGGGGAGAGAGTAAAAGTAAAAGACTTTTTTTAAGTTTCATAAATTAAAATTAATTCGATGTTTTTTAAGTATTATTGGGGAAAAAGAGCTGTTTTAATTTATTAATTCTTTTTCATCAAACCATAAAGAAATCTCTTTTTCTGCAGATTCTGGAGAATCCGAGGCATGAATTACATTTTCAAAACAGTCTGTTTCAGAATTAACTCTTCCATACTTTCCACGTAGTGTGCAAAAATCTGCTTTTTCAGGATGGGTGCTTCCTGCAAGTTCTCTTATTTTTTTAATTGCATTTTCACCCTCATAAACGATTGCAATTACATTTGCGTGGTTGTGAAGATCACCTATAAGATGTTTAATTAATTTTTCAAAAACTTCTTGACCATGTTTTTGAGGAATATCATAATAATGTTTTTCAGCAAGTTCTTTTTTGACATTGACTATTTTTAATCCAATCATCTTCAAATTAGTAGAATAAAGATCACTTATTACATGTCCAGCAATTCTTTTTGCAACTGCATCCGGTTTTATTAAAACTAATGTTCTTTCCATAATTGGTTGAATAAAAATTTATTTAAAAAGATTTGTTTTCTTTTTTGTATGGTTGAACCAGATTATATTCGTCTTGTGAAAGAAACAGAAATTTGTAAGCTTTGCACAAACATTGTTGTTGGGAAGGGAAATCCTACTTCTGATATTCTTTTTGTGGGGGAAGCTCCAGGAAAAAATGAAGATTTACAAGGTTTACCTTTTGTTGGGGCTTCAGGAAAAAATCTAGATAAACTTCTTAGTAATGTTGGACTTAGTTTGGATGAAATTTATGTTGCAAATATTTTGAAATGTAGACCTCCTGAAAACAGAGACCCTTTACCAGAAGAAATTAAGGCACACACTCCTTGGTTATTGGAACAAATAAAAAAAATAAAACCAAAAGTAATTTGTTCACTCGGAAATTATTCAACTAAATTTTTTTTAAGTGAAGGAAATCTTGAATTGATGGGTAAGCAACCTGGAATTACTCAAGTTCATGGAAAAGTTAATTTTGTTAAAATTAATGGAGTGGAAATTAAGCTCATTCCTTTATTTCATCCTGCCGCAATAATTTACAATCGGAAATTACTTCCACTTTGGGAAAAAGATATGGAAATTGTAAAAAAAGAAATTTCACAAGAGAAATTTTTTTAATCTAACCAAATTTTTTTTATTCCCTCTATTTTTTTAACCCTTTCAATAATTTCTTCTAATTCTTCAAGAGAGTTTAATTTTAAAATAAAATAACATTCTGTATTTTCATTTCCTGCTAATTTTGCGTTTGCTTCAACGACTTTAAATCCTTTTCTTGAGATGGTGTTCAAAATGTCAGCCAAAATTCCTGGCCTATCTCTTCCCTCCACTGTTAATTTTATTTGTTTTTCAAAAGTTTCTTTCCAAGATGCTTCTACTTGGTTTTTTTTTGCTTCTTTAATTCTATTACATCCTTTTTTGTGTATTAAACCCCTTTTATGGGATTTGATTATTCCAATTATTTTTTCTCCAGGGAGAGGATTACAACATTTTGCAAATGTTAACAAATGATTTTTAAATTCTTTCATTATTACAGGGTTTTCAGTTTTGTTTTCCTTAGAATTTTCAAGAGGTTTTGACCTGGGCACAGGAATATTCTCAAATCTTTTTACCTCCCTCGAAATAATCTTTTTGGCATAACTAGTCTTTACAAATTTCATCCAATCTCTTCTTGGTCTTTGAAACTTATTTGTGGTAATTTCTATTGTTTGGTTGTTTTTTAAAATTGTTTTTAATGGAACAAATTTTCCATCAACTACACCTCCTATTGACTGATTTCCTATTTCAGCATGAATTTTATAAGCAAAATCTAAGACAGTTGAACCATTTTTTAATTCAATCACTTTTCCTTTTGGAGTATAACAATAAATTTTATCCTGGAAAATATTAATTTTTAGTTCATTAATTAAAGAGTTCTTATTTTCTTTTAACTTTAATAATTCTTTAAACCAACCTGTTTTCTTTTCAAATTTTTTATCCCCCTTTATTTTTTTATATGCCCAATGTGCAGCTTTTCCTTCTTCTGCAAATTCATCCATTTCTTTGGTTCTTATTTGTATTTCTAAAAGTTTTTTTTCAAATAAAATGCAAAAGTGTAAGGATTGATATCCATTTTCTTTTTGATTTTTAATATAATCTTTTATTGTTTCTTCCAATACTTCATAATCTTGAGAAATTATTTCAAATACACTATAACAATCTTTAATATTTGGAGTAATTATCCTTATTGCAAATTGATCTTTTTGTTCGTTTAATGGAACCTTTCTTTTTGTTATTTTTTCATAAATACTATAAATTTGTTTTTCTCTTCCCTTTATTTTAATTCCTTTTAATTCCTTTTTTAATCTTATCTCAAATTCTTTTATGATTTTTTTTATAAATTCTTCTCTTTCATTTTTAGACATTTTAAGAAAATTAGAAATTTCTAAGTATTTTTTGGGATTTAAAATTTTGAAAGATTCATTTAGTATTTTTTTTCTAATATTTTCTAAACCTAATCTTCCCAAAAGAGGAGCATAGAATTCATTCATTTCCTTTGCAAGATTTTTTTCTTTTTTCTCACAAAGGACTATAAATTTAGATATAGTTTCAATTTCAATCCCTTCAATATTTTCAATTGAAGAAATAATCACTTTTCTTAAAATTTCACTATTTTCTTTATTAGATTTTTTGATTATTTCTTTTAATTTTTTTTGTTCTTCAAGTATTTTTAGAACTTCTTTTCCAAATTTCTTCCTTATTTCTTCTTTTATTTCTTCTTTAGGATTTTGAAAAAATCCAGCGTAAATTTGTTCTTTAGAATGGTCTTCTAAAATGAGATAGTTTCCCACCTTAATATTCAAATCCCTATCAAAAAATTCTTTATACTTTTCTAAAAAGTCAATCGCTTCTCTAAAAAAATCTTTTTTTTCTTTATCTATTTCAAATAAATCTTCCATGATTAATTAAGGAGGTTGAAGTTTATATAATTCATTTAGAATTACTTTTTTTGAAAGGGTTTCAAATTAATAAATTTATAATGGGCTTCAGAAGTTTTCTTTCCACATTTTTTACAAATTTCTTTAAGAGTATATTCAGAACAATTCACACATTTTTTCAATTTCATAGAAATTTATTCTAACCCAATTAAGTATCCCCTTAATCTTGATGGAAGTTTTACTCCCAGTTTTTCTTCTATTTCAGAAGGTTTAACCCAAACTAGTTCTTCTACATTTTCCCCCGGTTTTTCTTCTCCTTCAGTAGCTTCACATAAAAAATGAATTTTTAATTTTTCTTGGTTTTTTAGCATGTTTTCTGCATAAACTGCACCCAAATTATGAACTTTATATCCTGTTTTTTCCTTTGTTACTTCTTTTAACTTCTCATCCAATTCTTGCTCATACCCTAAGTCCCCTTCTAAAAAAGAGTATCTTTCATCTCCTACATTTTTTCCAATTAAGAGTTTTCTCTTTTTCGGGTCAAAAATTATTCCCACAATTTTTACATAAAATTTTGAGGTTTCCATATTTTTTTTAGAAATTTCGGGTATTTAAGTATTTAGTTTCTTTTTTGAGTGATATTTAGGCAACAATCATTTCCATATTTTCTTTCTTACATTCTTTTTCTATTTCTTCTATAAATTCTTTTATTTTCTGATCTGTTTTCTTTAAATTTTCTCCTTCTGAAATTAGGGAATATCTTCCTGCAGCAATATATTTTACTTCCACTCCCTTCCTATTTGAGAGGATCTTTTTGATTAAATTAATTCCTTCTGGATTTGTTGAAGTGAGTTTAATCTCCTTTTTCAGATAAAAAACTTTTTCTTTTTGTTTTTTTAAGATATCAATTACTTTTTTTGAGTCTTCTTTTCCGATTAATTTTTCAAGTTCTTTTGGATTTTCTTTTGAGAGGTTTAGAAATTCTTGTAGTGGAGCCTTTTCTTTAATTTTTTCTACTATTTCTGAAGTTTTTTCTTTTAAAATTGATTTTAAAATATTAATATAACTTTTTTCTAATTTATTTTTTTCAAGAACTTCTTTTTGTTCCTTTTCTTTTACTCTTCTTAGAGAAAGTTCGATATGGTCATTCATAATCCTCAATACTTTACAAATAATTGTTTTTTTTGGAACGACATAATCCCTTAAATTTCTTATTCTTCCAGCTGCAATTTCACTTAAAATGATTGTTCCAGGCATTTTTGTTCCAACTATTTCAACAAAAACAGTTGTTCCAACAATTTTTTCAACATTACAGATTAAGATATCTCCTGGTTCAATTTCCATAAAATAAGAGAGAAAGCTTGTGTTTTAAAGGTTTTGATGTTCACCAATTTTTACTATTTCTAGTTCCAATTCTCTTTTTATTCTTTCAATAAATTCCTCTTCATCTTTTATGTCCAGAACACATCCTGCTGCAGAATGGTGTCCTCCAACTTCTCCATTAAAGGATTCCATCACGTTTGACAAAAGTTCTCTTAAATTTCTTCCTTTTCTTCCACAATTTCTTCCAGAAACTTTTATTTTTTCTTTACCATCATATCCCATTCCAATAATTACAGTTCCTTTCTCATAATCAGGAGAGTTTGCAAGAATACTTGAAATGGTTCCAATCATGGTGTCTTTTATATTGTCCTTTGCGTTTAGAATGATGTATCCTTTCCCATTTATTTTTTTCTGGTCTTGTGCAAATTTTATTCCAGAAATTAATTGTTGTTTATATTTAGTATGTATTGATTCAGCTTTCTTTTTGTATTCTAGATTTTCAAGGCAGAAGCCTATTGCTGCTTCAGGCCTTCCTTCTCTTGAACATGCATTTATTTTTGCAGAGATTTCTCTTGCATCTTCAAGTTTTCCAAAGAATTTGAGTAAAAAAAGGTCTCCAATTAAATCTTTATGTTTTTTTTCAGGGTTTCTTAAGACTATTGAAGTAACTAGTCTCTCCATTTCTTCTTCAGTTAAGTCAATCAAATTTTTGTATTTCCCTCCTTCAGGGTTTAATCCCGCTTCCCTTAATAATTCAAAGACTCCTTTAGGGTTTCCAGTTACTCCAGGGATAAATGGGTTGGAGGAAAATTCCAAAACTCTATTTAATGGTCTTGTTGAAGGGTAGATTGTTAATCCTCTTTTTCTTAAAATTTCACTTTCTTCTAAAATTCCGTTATTTAATTCATCAATTTCTTTTTCGAGCATATCTCCAATCATTCCGAGTACAGCAAGTTTAGCCAAATCTTTATTTCTTTCATCAATTTTTTTACAAAAAAGGTAAGTCAAACCTGAGGAAGAAATTTTTTGTTTAGAAGTTAACTCGGGATTAATTATTTCCACGTTTGAGGGAATTTTTTTAGAATCTATTTCGTGATGATCAATTATATAAACTTTTTTTAAATTTCTTTCTTCAATATCTTTTAAACTTCCGGAAGCCAAATCTAAAAAAAGAATTATTTTTTCTTTGCTAAGTGAATTAATTATTTCTTTATTTAGTCCTTTTATAATTCTCAATGAAAATTTTTGATCTAACCTTTTTAATGCTTGGATAATTATTGATGCAGAAGTAATTCCATCTGTGTCAAAATGGCTAATAATTTCAATATTTTTTCCTTTTGAATTTTCTAAAAATGAATTCACAGTCTCTTCCAATTTTATTTCTAATTCACCATCTTTCATTTTAATTACTAACTTCCGAAAGAAACAAGACTATTTAATTTCTATTCCAAAATATTTTTTTAACTTTCTTAATTGAGAGAAAACTCTATCTTTTTCTCTTTTTGCTCTTTTATCTTGCTTATTCTTTTTTGAGTGACTTTCAATTCTGTTGAGTTTTTCTTCCACATTTTTTAAATCGGGGTTTTTATAAAGTTCTCCCAAAATATGGGAAATTTTTCCAGAATATTCTTTTGGGTGAATTCCTTCATCCCTTAATTTTTGCCCAATCTTTTCTGAGGTTAATCCTTCTTTAGCGAGTTTTTTTACCTTTTCTTCAAATTTTTTTTGGGAAAGCTTTTTTTCTTCTTTAACTTCCTTTTTTTTCTCTTTCATTTTTTCTTTAACTTCTTTTGTCATGTTATTTAGTTGTAATTTTCTTTTTTAAAGCTTGTGGCAAGTGTTTTAGTATTAAAAGACAAGGTATTTAAATTATTCTTTTCTCTTTTAGGTATGGGCAAGGTGATTGGAATTTTAAGTTTAAAAGGAGGGGTTGGAAAGACTTCTAGTGTTGTTTCACTTGGTGCAGCACTCGCTTCTTTTGGTAAGAAGGTTCTTTTAGTGGATGCAAATTTTTCTGCTCCAAACTTAGGAATTCATTTAAATGTTATAAATCCAGAAAAAACAATTCATCATGTTTTGAATGGAGATTTTTCTATTAAAGAGGCAATACATCAACTCGATAGTTTTGATTTAATTCCCGCTTCAATGTATCCTAAAAAACAATTTGATCCATTAAAATTAAAAGAAAAAATAAAACAGTTGAAGGGAGATTATGATTTTGTATTAATCGATTCTTCTCCAGCTTTGAATAATGAAACTCTTGCAGCAATAGTTTCTTCAGATGAACTTTTTGTTGTTTCAACTCCAGATTATTCTACTCTTACTATGACCCTAAAAGCAATTGCTCTTGCAAAAAAAAGGGGAACTCCAATCTCAGGTTTAATCTTAAATAAGGTTTATAATAATAAATTTGAACTTAGTCTAGAGGACATTGAAAAAACTAGTGAAGTACCAGTTCTTGCAGTTATTCCTCATGATGTGGGAGTTTTAAAGGCTCAGTATTATTTTACTCCTTCAACTTATTTAAAACCAAATTCCAATTTGAGTATAGAATATAAAAAACTTGCAGCTTGTTTAACTGGAGAAAAATATGCCCCTTTTAGAATAAAAGAAATATTTCAGAATGTTTCTCCAAAAAGGCAAGACGTTAATCGGGAACTTTTTTATAAAACTATTTTTTAATAGAAAGATAAAAAAATAAAGTGCTTTGTCAAAAAAAGAAAATAAACTTTTGACAAAGCCCTAAAAATTCAAGACTTTTTTTTCAAATTATACAAAGTAATTCATATCAATTAGTGCCGTATTTTGTTCCCCTCTAGCTGTTTTCTTTGGTAAGAGTACCAAAGCTTGTTCTCCGACGATTCCCAATATATTTACTTCTAGTCTACTTGTTTTTGAGAGCATAAATTCCTTTGCGGGAACAATATACCTCTCAATTAACAGGTTTTTGAAAAAAACTTTTTGCCTAGGGCAATAAAGTGTTGCTTTTTCCATATTCATTTTTGTTGAAAATTCTTTATATTAATTCATTAAAATTATTAAGTAGGGGTTAGGAGTTAGGATTGAAGAGTTAAAGGAAGAGGTTCCTTTCCTCCAGTTAAAAGGACACTTGCATAAAGGAAGGAATGTGAATGAATTATCAGAACTTTTTACTTGTTAAAAAAAGGAGGAGGTTTAGTTTAAAATTTTTCATTAATTTTGTCACTTTGGCCAATTGTTTTCTTTTAAAAGGCTTTAATTGATTTTTCAATATCAAAACTCTTATAAATTCTTTTTAGATTAAATTTCTATTAAAGCCCCCTAGTACAGTGGTCAAGTATACTGGCCTTTGAAGCCAGGGACCCAGGTTCGAATCCTGGGGGGGCTATTTTTTTAGTTAGAGCAGTCTTTTTTCGTTCCACAGTTTGGACAAGTAAATTTACATTTTATTCCAGTTGTTTCAAGTCCACAAACAATACAAAATTCAGTTTCCATTTGGAGTAAAATTTAGAATTCTTTTAATAGATTCGTGTTAACAAAAAAGTAACTAAGGAGTATTCTCCCTCTAGAGTGGATTAGGTTGAAATAATGAGAGATAATTAATTTTAAATACAATTTTATTTTTTATTTCTTATGAAAAACATTATTTTGTACTTAATAACTGGGACCCGTGGTGGAGAAACTAGGGGAAGAATAATCAATCTTTTGAAAAGTACCCCCCTGAATGCACATAGAATTTCAAGTGTTCTTGGAATGGATTATAAAACTGTAAAACATCATTTAAAAGTTCTAGAGAAACATGGATTTCTCGAAATAATAAATAAAGGAAATTATGGAGCAATGTTTTTTTTGAGCAAGGAACTCGAAATGAATTTTTCTTTTTTTAAGGAGATATGGAACAAATTAGGTAAAGATTTGGGAAAAAGTTATTAAAAGGCTTTTTTCTCGTTTTATTTATGGTATTTATGATGGAAGTTTCGAAATGGATTTTAATTCTTAATTTATTTTTAATTGTATCTCTTCTTTATGTTTATCTAAAAAATTTAGTTAAATTCAAATCTTCTTTCACTTTTGGATTGTTTATTTTTGCATTTTTGTTTTTGGTCCAAAATGTGATTGCTCTTTACTTTCTTTTTACCATGATGCCTTATTATTCTCAAGGTGTTGAAGTTTATGCTTTTGTTTTTTCAATTCTTCAAACTATTGCATTTTCAATATTAAATTTTATTACCTGGAGATAACTTCAAATGGTTCAAGCAAGTATTCTAATTGTTTTCTTTGCAGGAATAGTGTCCTTTTTTAGTCCTTGCATTTTACCTATTGTTCCTGGGTTTTTAGGGTATTTAGCGGGAACAATTTCCCCAAAAGAAAAGGCACAAAGAAGGGTTGTTTTTTTTAATAGTCTTTTTTATGTTTTAGGTTTCACTCTTGTTTTTTCACTTATTGGAATTTTATTTAATACTGTCTTAAGCGGGTCTTCATATATTGTGCAAACCTGGCTTGCTAGAATTGGGGGCATTTTAATAATTATTTTTGGTTTGCATTTAACAGGATTAGTTGAAATTCCTTATTTAAAGAGAAGTTATACTGTTGATGTAAAAAAGAAATTTAAAATAACTTACTTAAACAGTTTCTTATTCGGAGTTGTTTTTGCGGTTGGATGGACTCCTTGCGTTGGAGTTGTACTGGGAAGCATTTTAACTCTTGCAATTACTCAACCTGGAATGAGTTTCATCCTTTTGTTTATTTATTCATTAGGGCTTGGAATTCCTTTCTTAATTGTTGGACTTTTCTTGGACCGGTCTCAAGGAATTATAAAGAAAATAGGCCCTAAAATGAAGTATTATAATTGGGTGATTGGAGGATTTCTAATTATCCTTGGAATATTAGTTTTTACTCAAAATTTGAATTTACTTGCCAATTTCAGTGTATTAAATAAATTATTTATTGGAAATTAAAAATGGAAAAACAAAAATTAAAAAATAAAAAGATTATTTCAATCTTAGTGGTAATTGCAATTGTATTAATAATTGTAATTTTACAGTTTAGTAAGGTATCTTTTATTAAACTAGAGAATTCTTCAAAAATAAATTCAAATTCTGTAAGTGAAAGAGTTCTTGAGAAAAGTAAACTTTATCCTGCTGCAAAAGAACTGGTTCATCCGGATGGATTTATCAATATTAATCCTTTTAATTTGTCAGACTACATTGGAAAAAAAGTAATCTTGCTTGATTTTTGGACTTACAGTTGTATAAATTGTCAGAGAACTTTTCCTTATTTAGAGAGTTGGAATGAAAAATATTCTGACAAGGGGTTGTTAATTATAGGGATTCACACACCCGAATTTAATTTTGAGAAAGAATATAATAATGTGCAAAAAGCAACTGAAGAATTTGGAATAAAATATCCAGTTGTTCTTGATAACAATTATTTAACTTGGCAAGCTTATGGAAATCAGTATTGGCCAAGAGAATACTTAATTGATATTGATGGATTTATTGTTCATGATCATATTGGAGAGGGAGGTTATGCTGAAACTGAAACTGCAATTCAAGATGCTCTAAAGGAAAGGCTTGAAGTTTTAGGAATGAATGAAACAATAAACTCGGGATTAACCCAAGGAAATTCAACTATCCAATTTTCAGGAATAAAAACTCCTGAAATTTATTTTGGTTATAAATTTTCAAGAGGACAGCTTGGAAACAGGGGAGGATGGAAGCCAGAACAAGTTGGGGAATATTCTCTTCCAGAAAAACTTAAAGAAGATAAATTTTATTTATCTGGAAGTTGGAAAAATAATTTAGATAGTATGGAATTGGTTTCTGACACTGGAGAAGTTGATTTAAAATATTTTTCAAAGGATGTAAATATTGTTGCTGGAGCAAATTCTTTAGTTCAAGTTACTTCTTACTTAGATGGAGAAAAAAGAAAGGAAGTAGAAGTTAAAGACCAAAAGCTCTATAATGTAATTAGTGAAGGAGATTACAATTCTCATACTTTAAAACTTAAAGTGGAAAAAGGGTTTAAAATCTACACTTTTACTTTTGGATAATTTTAAATATTCCTCTTGGTGATGAGTTTAGATAACCATTGTGATTCAAGTTGTTTGGGTTTAGATAGTTTTGTTGATAATTTTCCAACTACAAATCAAATTAATAAAGAATTAGATTTTCTTTTAAAGGATACTTTTTATGAAAAAATTGAAAATTATTCAAATAATATTTATTCTTTTTTTTATTGAACCTTTAATTAATTATTTTAAAAATTAATGCCTATACCTCCCACGTTTTTCAATTGCTTTAAGGCGTTCAAAAACTTTGTTTGATTCATTTTTATCTATTGATTCATAACCAGATTTAAATGATTCAAAAAGTTTTTTTGAATTTTCAAAATGTTTTGATTCTAAGGCTTCTTTAAACAAATGAATATCTACACCCTTTTCTTCATATTTTCCATTTAATGAACCCAATCCGAAATCTATTACATAAATTTCATTATTTCTAAAAATAATGTTTGAAGTTGTGAGATCTCCATGAATTATTCCTTCTTTGTGTAACAAACCAATTGATTTTCCAATTTTTTTAGTAATTGCTTTTTGTTTGTTTAGTGAATAATTGTTTAATTCTTTAGAGAGTTTATCTCCTTTAATTAGGGGCATTAAAATTGTATCTTCATTCTTTGAAAATTCAGGGAAAGGAGAATTAATTATTTCAGAAGCTTTTTTTAAAATTTTTGTCTCAGCTTTAGTTCTTCTTTTTATTATTTTTTTATCCAATTCTTTAATTCTGTATTCTTTTGAAACTCTTTTTTTTATTATTTTTCCTTTATCTAAATAAATTATTGCTTCAGCTCCCTGACTTAGAATTTTTTTTGTCATTCTGCCTTTTTCTTTCTTGGAAATATCAAAATAAGACCAAGAATCATTCCAATATCAACCACAAGACAATATGTGCAAAATGCTTTTATCACAAATATTTGGAGATATATAAAGAAAAGAGCAATTAATGAACCAATAGATATTCCAATTAGAATTAAAGCATGTTTATATTTTCTAGGAGCTTTAATGTGGGAGATTGTTAATGTTAAGAGGATAAAAAATGCAAGAATTCCAAGGTAACCATTGTTAACCCCTAAAAAATCTTTATATTGAGAACTTTGAACTGCTTCACAACCTGACTTTATTCCACATATTTGTTCAACAGGCAAAAAAGCAAGAACTATAGATGCAAATAAACAAACGGTCAATATCAAGACTAAAACTTTGTGTTTCATTTTAATGGGGGGGAAATATATTTTAAAAGGGTTTTGGGGAGAGGGGTTTTGGGAAGTTTAAAGTTTCATCTTGCCACCACGGGCAAATTTTTTCATTAGTTTCTGCATTTGTTTTTGGCTCATTCCTTCACTCATGTCAAGTCCATCAGAATCTTTTACCATACTCGCAAGCATATCATATTGTTTTAAGAGGCTTCGGACGTCTGAAGAATTTACTCCTGCTCCTTTTGCAATTCTTCCAATCCTTGTTGTTTGTTTTTTTAAAATTTCAGGGTTTTCCTTTTCATTTTCAGTCATAGATTTTAAAATGTGTTCCCATTTTGAAACTTTTTTTTGTTGATTTTCCAAAACATTTTCAGGAATCTTTGCAGTGTTTATTCCCGGGACCATTGATTTTAATTTTTCAAATCCTCCCATAGAATTCATTGATTTTATTTGTTCAACAACATCTTTTAGGGTTAATTTTCCCTCTTTGAGATTTTCTTCAAGTTTTTTGGTTGTTTTTTCATCAGTAGCTAACCTTACTTTTTCAATTAAAGCATTTAAATCCCCCATTCCAAGAAGACGTGACAAAAATGATTCAGGATTAAAGTGTTCTATATCATTTATTTTTTCACCTGTGGTGATAAAATAAACTCCAGATTTTGTTTCAGCACATGCAGTTAGAGCTCCCCCTCCTTTTGCAGTTGAATCCATTCGGGTTACAATTACTCCTGTGATGTTCAAATTTTCTGAAAATTTTTGAGATTGATTTTTTGCTGCTTGACCAATATCCCCTGGCATAACAAGAACAGTTTCATCAGGTTTGATTTCTTTATTCAATTTTTTAATTTCTTCAACAAGTTCTTTGTCTAAGTCGTGCCTTCCTGCAGTGTCCACAATTATAATATCAAACTTTTTTAAGTCAGGCTTAATTTTTTTCCATATTTTCAATGGATCTTTTTCTTTCAAATCTGTAAAAATGTGCAATTTATTTTGGTCTCCAAGTTGCATTAATTGTTCTTTTGCTGCAGGTCTCCAAACGTCAAGCCCCACAAGTGCAACCTTTTTACCCCTTTTTTGAAAATAATTTCCCAATTTTGCAACAGTTGTTGTTTTACCTGAAGCATAGAGCCCAACTAACATAATTTTTGTTTGGTTTTTCTCACTAACTTTTAATTCTTTTTTCTTTCCTAAAATTTTAACGAGTTCATCATGGAGAGTTTTAATTAAGTGCTCCTTTTTTTCAATTCCCTTTATTTTTTCATCAAATGCAACTTTTCTTAACTTTTCAGAAATTTCTTTTATTAAGGTAATATTTACATCTGCTTCAATTAGGGCACGTTGAAGTTCACGAACGATTGTATCCACTAAGTTTTTATCCAAAAATATAGCATTGGATATTTTGTCTGTTGCCTTTTTCAGAGCGTTTCCTAACTTTTCTAACATTCTTTTAGAAGTAAATGGTTGATTATTAAGTTTTTGGGTTTAATTTTCTAAGTAAGAAATGTAACTTTCAACGGTTGAATATTTTAAATTTAGTTCTTTTGTGATTTCATTTATTAATTATCCTCTCATCAATAAATTGCCCGTTTTACAAATTTTTTTAAGTCTTTCAATATTTTCCCTTTTTCCTCTCTTTTCCAGATCTTGGGACCTTTCTTTAATTAGAATATTTAATTCTTTAATTTTTGATTCAAGATTTTTTACTGGAATTGTTAATTCTTTTTCAGGAAGTCTTATTATAATCCTTTTATATATTCCAGTTTTTACTTCTTTCATTTTTAATCCAATCCTAATTTTTCAATAAATTTTTCTTTGTCAAACTTTTCAAAGTCCTTGTATTCTTGTCCTGTTCCTAGATATATAATTGGTTTTTTTGTAATATATCCCACACTAAGAGCTGTTCCACCTTTTTCATCGATATCAGCTTTACTCAAAATTATTCCATCAATTCCAATTGTGTCATCAAATGCTTTAACTTGGTCAACTGAATCATTACCTGTAATTGATTCCCCCAGAAAGATTACTCTATCAGGCTTACAAACTCTTTTTATTTTTTCCATCTCTTTCAAAAGGTTAGTTGCAGTGTGCATCCTTCCAGCAGTATCAATTAATACTGCTTTTATTTTATTTTTTTCAGCATATTTTACGGCATCAAAACCAACTGCTGCAGGGTCTGAACCATATTCATGACTTATTACTTTCAAATTCAATTTTTCTCCATGTTGGTTTAATTGTTCTATTGATGCTGCACGAAAAGTGTCTCCTGCTGCCAAAACCGAACTTATTTTTTTTGTTTTTAGGAGGTTTGCAAATTTTGCAATAGTAGTTGTTTTTCCAGCCCCATTTATTCCACAAAAAATGATTACATAAGGAGACTTTTTTTCTTCTATTTCTTTAACAATATCAAAAGGTTTGACAAGAACATTTTCTATAATTTCTTTTAGGCTTTTTTTAATTAAATTTTCTATTTCTTTCTTTTCAAGGTCTTTACCCACAATTTTTTCTTTTAATTCATAAATTATTTTTTCAGCAACTTCTAGGGCAACATTATTTTCTAAAAGAATCATTTCTAAGTCCTCAGAATAAGATTCAAATTCTTCACTTGAAATTCTTTTTTTCCCGGAGAAAATATCTTTAAAAAAATGTTTTTTTTCTTTTTCAGGTTCTTTTGAGATTTCTTTTATTTTTTCAAGAGTTTTTTCTGGTTCAGGTTGGAACATTTCCATTCCGTTATTAAATTCTTTTTCAGGTTCAACATATTTTTCTTTTGAAACTTCTTTCTTTAATTTTTCATCAATATTTTCTTCATCAATTTTTTCAAAAACTTTCTTTTTTTCGTTTTTCTTTTTAATTTGTTTTTCAGTTTTTTTCTTTTCTTTTCTAGAAATTTTCTCTTTTGGTTTTTCAACTGCTTCTTCAATTTTTGGAGTTTCCTCAGAAACTTTCCCAATCCATGATTTTAACTTGTCTTTTAGCTTTCCGAACATTAAAAATCTAAATTCTAAATGTTTAAATAGTTTTTTTTATTTTTCTTAATTATGGATTTCCTCAATTTTGGGATTGCAATCTTTTTAGGGGCATTAATTGGGATGCAAAGAGAATTTGCTCCTCAAAAAGAAAATTTTACTCGTTTTGCAGGAATTAGAACTTTTATTTTAATTACATTGTTTGGAGCAATTTTAGGTTTTTTAGGAGGAGATTTTAATTCTCTCCCTGTGATTATTGGTTTTGCAGGAATTATTCTTTTTTCAGCGCTTTCATATATTTTAACTTTTGTAAAGTTTAAGGTAATGTCAATTATTACTGAAGTTGTGTCTATTATGGCATTTATTTTAGGAGTGATGTGTACAACTGGGTTTATGAATCTTGCAATTATTTTTGGAATTTTAATTGTGGCATTTTTAGCATTTAAAGAAAGACTTCATGGACTCATCAAAAAAATGAATAGAAAAGAAGTTTCTGGAGTAATAAAGTTTGCAATTATTTCTTTAGTTGTTTTACCCCTTTTACCAGATAAAAATTTCTCCCCTGCAGACCTTCCCGGATTAAATGAAATATTAAATAATTTTGGAGTGAGCAATGAATTTCTTTCTCAATTAAATGTTTTTAATTTTTATCATATCTGGTGGATGGTTATCCTTGTTGCCGGAATTAGTTTTTTTGGATATTTTTTAGTTCGTTTTTTGGGTTCAAAGAAAGGACATGGTCTTACCGGTTTTGTTGGAGGACTTGTTTCTTCAACTGCTGTAACCCTTTCAATGTCAAAAGAAAGTCAAGGAAAAACAAAAGTTTCACCATACATTCTCGCAACAATTATTGCAATGTCAATTATGTTTATTAGAATTATCTTTGAAGTTGCAGTTTTAAATCCAATTCTTTTAGGAAAATTATTTTTGCCTTTAATGGGGATGTTTGTTTTAGGATTAGTTTTTTCATTTTATTTTTTAAGAACAGAAGATAAAAATCCTCATGCAAAGGAAATAGAATTCAAACAACCTTTTGCAATGGGTCCAGCAATTAAATTTGGTCTTCTTTTTCTTTTGGTTTTGTTGGTTTCAAAAATAGGTCAAATTCTTTTTGGTCACCTTGGAATTTATGGGGCAAGTATTCTTTCCGGTTTAGTAGATGTTGATGCAATTACCTTATCTATGTCTAGTTTGAGCAAAACTGGAGAAATTACTTCTGTTGTTGCATCCACTTCCATTCTTTTTGCTGCTATTTCAAATACTCTTGTAAAAATGGGAATTGCATTCTTTTTAGGAAGTAAAAAATATGGAAAAACAATTGTGGGAGTTTTTTCAATTGTTTTACTTGTTGGACTGGGGTTGTTGTTTTTTCTTTAGGAATTTTTATAAATAAGTCCTAATTTGTTAAATCATGAAAGGAATTTTAGTTATTCTTGATGGACTCGGGGATTTACCTAATAGACAACTCGGAGATAAGACCCCCCTTGAAGCAGCAGAGACCCCTCACCTTGATTTTTTAGCAACTCGAGGAGAAATGGGGTATATGTATCCTATTAAGCCAGGATATGCTCCTAGTTCGGATGAATCAATACTCAATTTATTTGGAAATGATATTAAAAACATAAGTAGGGGTGAAATTGAAGCAAGAGGGGCAGGATTAAATTTAAGGAAAGGAGATTTAGCCTTGAGGGTAGACATGGGAACGATTAGCTCCTTAGGGGAAGGAAAAGTAGTAAATAGACGTGCGGGAAGAACTTTAACCACTAAGGAGGCTAAAGAACTTGCCTTTGCAATTAATAAAATAGAATTTTCCTATAAGTTTGAATTTGTTGCAACAAATCAACATAGAGCAGTTTTAGTCATAAAAGGGGATTTTTCAGAAAAAATTCTTGGAAATGATTTAACTTATCACAAAGGAAGTGCAAGAGAAATAGAAAAATTTTCAGAATGTCAGGCAACCGTAAAACAAGAAAAGGCAGTTCATACTGCTAAAGTTTTAAATGAATTTTTAATTTTAAGTTATGAAGTTTTAAGAAATCATCCAGTTAACATCAAAAGAAAAAAAAGAGGGCTTCTTCCTGCAAATTATTTACTTGTTAGGGGAGCAGGAACTGAAAAACCCAAATTAAAAAAATATTCAAATTGGGTTTCAGCACATTATATGCCTCTTGAAATAGGGTTTTCTAGTTTAAGTTCAATGAAGAATTTTTCTTTTAAGTATCCCCCTTTGAAAGGATTAGATGCCTATGAAAACCTTTGGAAAGGACTAAAAAAAGCATCAAAACATTCAATAAAAGTTATAAAAAGAAATTTGAAAAAGGCAGATTATTGTTATATTCATATTAAAGAAACAGATTTACCTGGCCACGATAACAAACCTTATGAAAAAAAAGAGATGATTGAATATTTGGATAAAACCTTGTTTAAGTTTCTGGCAAGAACAGCCCCCATGAAAAAAATAAAAGTGGTTGTGACAGGAGACCATTCAACTCCATGCAAACTTAAAGGTCATTCGGATGACCCTGTACCAGTTTTGTTTTATAATGGAGAAATTCCAAAAGGAAAAAAACATTTTAGCGAGGCTGAAGCGAGAAAAGGTAAATTTGGAAGAGTTTTTGGTAAGGATTTGATAAAAAAAATTGGATTTTTAAAATAAATTTCTTGATTTGTTTTTATTTTAAAGTGGAACAACAATAATTAAAAAGAAAGATGATTTTTTGATAACTATGATTACTTACAAAGATATTTATGAGGCAGCAAAAAAAGAGAGATATTCTGAAAAATTACAACCTATTTCAAAAAATTTTGTAAAAGATGTCTCGAGATATCTTAAGGACAAAAAAGCCGCAGCTTCAAAGGATGATGATGTTTTTTCTGATGTTTTGTTAAAGACAAAAAAACAACTTGAGAATGCTGTAACTCTTTTTCAAGAGCTTTTAAGAAGAAGGAGAAAGAAAATTTTAAATTTGGTTTTAATTGCAAGTGAAACAGGAATTTCTAAATTAGATTTTAATAATATGCTTTTAGTCGAAAAAAATCTTTTTGAAGAGCTTATGAAATGTATTGAGAGTTCAGACAAGAAATTGAATGATATTCTTAATTCTGGAAGTGAAGAGGAAATTCAAAATAACATGCTTGTCGTTTTTTTGGAAGACGTTAATGAATTTAAATCTTCAGAAGGAGAAAAGTATGGGCCTTATGCAATTGGTCAATTTTCAAACCTTCCAAAAGAAATAGCCCAGATTTTTCTTTCAGACAAGGTAGCTGAAAGTATGGAGAGATAGTTCTTTAAAAAGAAAAAGTTAAAAATGAGCATTTCTTTAGATTTATGGAGGTAAAATAAATGGCAAAAGCGATGGAAAGTTGCGACCATAAAGGAAAGTCTATTTGGATGCTTGTTTTAGGAATTTTAATTCTTTTAAACGTCTACTGGCCTTTCTTAAGTTGGGGAGGATTTGTTGGAGCAGTTCTTGTTCTGGGAAGTCTTTTAAAATTGATATTTTACCAAAAGTAAATTCAATTCAATTTTTTTTATTTTTTATTTTTTAAGTTTTGTGATTTTTTCGTTCTTTTTTGCAGTTCTTGACAGGGTTTATAAAGTACTGCTAACTTCTTGCAGTAATTAAATTGATAAAAACAAAAAAATGGTAGTAAAAGATTTAACCGTGAATAATTTTGAAGAAGAAGTTGTGAATTCAAAGACTCCTGTAATCATTGATTTCTTTGCTGATTGGTGTGGTCCATGTCAAATGTTGAAACCTGTTTTTGAAAAATTAAGTGGAGAATATGAAGGGAAACTTAATTTTAGAAGACTTAACACTGAGAACGAAGAAATGATTGCAATGCAATTTGGAATACAAGGAATTCCTGCATTGGTTTTAGTTAATGATAAAAAGGAAGTTGGAAGAATTGTGGGTTTCATGGGTGAAGAACAACTAAAATCAAAAATTGATTCAATTCTTTCAAAAATTTAAAATATTAAATTTTTAAAATGATAGACTTTGCATGTAAAAAATTTGACTTAGAAGAAGTCATAAAATGTGTACTTGGACTTAGCAAGTCAGAGTTTCGTCTATTAAAATTTTTGTCAGAACATGAAAATAAGTTCACAACCGATGAACTTTCAAAAAAGTTAAGGTTAGATAAATCAACAATTCAAAGATCGATAAAAAAATTACATGAAAAAAATTTAGTTTTTCGTTCACAAATAAATCAGTCTGTTGGAGGATATATTTTTTTATACAGAATTAAAGATAAAGAGAATATAAGAAAATTGGTTAATGAGACTCTTGACAATTGGGTTGGAACTTTTAAGAAGAGGATTGTTGTTTGGTAAGATTTAATAATCATAGAAGGTTGATTTTTATATGAATAAGAGAGAAGTTTCAGGATTAATTTTGGCTTTGGCGGGAATTGTTTTAATTGTTATTTCTCCTTTGGCATCTTTTATAACTTTAATTTATGGAATTCCCCTCTTAATTATTGGGATCATTGTTTTTTTTAATAAGGAAGAAGATGAAATTGAAGAAATAGTCTACAAAAAAGGGGGTAAGAAAAAATGAAAGAAATGATTGTTACAACCGGAGAAGAAATTCCTGGAAAAAAAATTGTTCAAATTTTAGGTGTTGCTCGTGGAAACACTGTCCGAGCAAGAAATGTCGGACGAGATATTGGTGCTGCTTTTAAAAATCTTGTAGGTGGAGAAATAAAAACTTATACTGATATGGCAAGCCACTCAAGAGATGAAGCATATAACAGAATGGTAAATGAAGCAATTAGTTTAGGAGCTGACGCAATAATTGGGATGAGGTTTATGACTTCAACCATAATGGCTGGTGCTTCAGAAATGCTTGCTTTTGGTACAGCTGTTAAATTAAAATAAAGTTATTTTTAAAAAAATAAAAGCCTGTAGAGGGATTCAAACCCCCGACCTACTCATTACAAGTGAGTTGCTCTATCACTGAGCTATACAGGCATGATTAAATTTAGAGAAATCGATGTTTTTTAAAAGTTGTTGTCTTGGAAAATTATTTCTTCTTTTCTTTTTCCACATTCAAAACTCTTATTTCACAGAGTGAAAGAGGATAAATCTTTTTTAATTTGATACTAAGTTCTCTTTGGATTTTTCCTTTAAGAGTCTCGTCAAATATTTTCTCTGTTGAACTTTCTTTTGCCCATAAAATCAATTCTTCTCTTGCTTTGTTTCGAAGTGTTTTTCTTACTTCTCTTGAAACTTTTCTTCTTGTAACTAAGAAAGGTTTAATTCTTATTTGAGAATCTTTAGATTCAGTAGAGAAAGAGTCTTCAACATAATTTGTTCCACGTCTTACCATTCTTCTCAAGTAGTATGGAAGAAGTCTCATTTCTTTTGGAAAGGTTAAAACTTCCTCTCCGTTTACTTTAGTTTTAAGAGTGATAATTGTTGCTTTTCCTTTCAAAATTCTTGTAAGGTCATATTTTATGAATCTTTTATCCAACTCTTTTATTTCATAAGCTTGAAGCTGAGTGGTCTTTTTTATTAGTGGAATTTCAACATTAAAAAATCTTTTTTTTCTTTTTGCTTGTGCCATTATAAAGACAACCTCCGGTTTTCTTTATGAAACTTTCCCTTAGTTTGTTTTTGATATTCTATCATTCTTGTATTACCCTCCCTGCTCTTGTACCTTTCTTTTGATATTTTGACTTTCCACAAACTTTACAAGTGTACATAATGTTTGTCTTTTTAGTTGTTTTTGATTTTCTTTTGAATTTTGAAATTGCTGGTCTTGAACCCCATTTACCTTTGTTTCCAATTCCTATTCCTAATCCCCTAAGTTTTGCCCTTGCAATTCCTCCTCTTTTCAAGGTTCCTCTTTTTCCTCCAGTTGAAACTGCTTTTATTTTCTGCTCAGTTCTTTTTTTACAATGTGGGCAATATCTTTTTGTAGTTTTTGGAATCTTCATATAATTTTCTGTTAAAATTGCTTTATAAAGTTTTTTATAGCTTGGTGTCGCAGTTAAATTATGAAAGCAAAATTTCCTCTAGGAAAACAAAGAGATTTTATCAAAAAAGTGTTAGAAATATTGGGTTGCCCAAATTTAAAAGAATTAATTAATCGAGGAGTGGATGTTAATTATAATTCTCTTAAAAATTATTACTGTGAGAGAAGAGTAATTACCTTAAACCTTGTAGAAAACTTGTGTAACCTTTCAAAACTAGAAAAGAAAGATTTAGTTTTTGAAATTTTAGATAACAATTGGGGGCAAGTTAAGGGAGGAAAAAGAACTCGCCTTAAGAATTAAGTAAGAATTAAATACTTAGAAATTCATTTAAAAAGGAATGGGAAGTGGAGTTTACAAAAAAGATGGCAAAAAATGGGTTTTAATTTTATTAAATTTAATTTTGGGTTTTTATTTTTTAAACTCTAAATTATCTTTTTTTGGAAATTTTAATTTTGGAGCTCCAGTTGATTCAATTTTTGTTCTTTTTGGAGGAATTTTATTCATTCTTAATCTTTTTTATTTAATCTTCTTTTCGAGAAGGATTTAATTTTTATCTTTTTTTTATCTCGAACATTTCTTCTTTTTTAAACAAATATTTATATACGTGTTTTCCATTTTCTATTCATGGCCAGGAGGGGTGTAAACAAGGGAGGACAAGTTACATTTTTTGTAATTATTGCAATTGTTTTAGTTGTTGCAATTGCTTCTTATTTTGTGTTTAAAGATACTCTTTTTCCTAGTTCAGTTTCTTCTACTTTTGAACCTATTAAAACAAATTTTTTAAATTGTGTAAAGGAAAAAACTTTAGTTGGAATAAAAATTATGGAGTCAAAAGGAGGGTATATCTTTAATCCTGAATTTATTCCTGGTTCAAGTTACATGCCTTTTTCTTCACAGTTAGATTTCTTAGGGACCGGAATTCCTTATTGGCATTCAATTAGTGAAAACAATTTAGAAATAAATCAAGTTCCTGAAAAAAAAGAACTTCAAAATCAAATGCAAACTTATTTAGACCAAGAAATTCCAAATTGTAATTTTGATTCTTTTGTTAAAGAAGGATATAAAATTACTAAAGGAGTTCCAACTTCAGAAGTTGTGATTAAGGACAATTTAGTTCAGGTTTTTGTGGATATGGACATTCAAGTAACTAAAGATGCAGAGACAGCTACTATGTCAACACATCAAGTTGAAGTTGATTCTGAACTTGGAAATTTATACAATGATGCAATTAGTTTTGACAACAAGGAAAGAAAGGAACTTTTCTTAGAAAATTATTCGGTTGATGTTTTAAGAACTTATGCTCCTGTTGATGGAGTAGAACTTACTTGTGCTCCAAAAATTTGGAATGCAGATGAAATTTTTTCAACATTAAAGAGAGCAACCCAAGACAATTTTTTTGCTTTAAAAAATTCAGGAGAGAAGAATGATTATTTTAATTTAAAGATTCCAATAGATTCCGAAGTAAAAGTTCTTAATTTTCAAGAATGGCCCAGTAATTATCAAGTTGAACCTGCAAGTTCTGCGGTTTTAGTTTCAAAACCTGTTGGAATTCAACAAGGATTGGGAATTTTAGGGTTCTGTTATGCTCCTTACCATTTTGTTTATAGTTTGAAATATCCCGTTTTAGTACAGTTAACAAATAATGGCGAAACATTTCAATTTCCTTTAGCAATTGTGATTGATGGAAACGTTGCAAAAAAAGTTTCAACAGCTGGAGAGTTCGTTGAAAATTCTTATCCTTTGTGTGATGGTCCATTTTCTAATTTTACAGTTGAGCTTTCTAGTTCAGATTTAAGAAATGTCGAGGGAAATATAAGTTATGACTGTTTAGGTTCAAGTTGCCAAATTGGAGAAACTAAAGGGGGAACTCTGGAAGGCGCTTTCCCTCAATGTGCAAATGGAAAAATAATTGTAAATTCAAAAGGATATAAAGAAAAATCTGAAGAAATTTCAACAGTTAATGGGGGAAGTGTTTCATTAATTTTAGATAAAGAATATGAAAAACAAGTTTCATTAAAAATTAAAAACAGTAAATTTAATGAAAAAGCGGTAGTTTATTTTTCTTCTGATGATGATTCCAAAGTATTTCTTTATCCTGAACAAAATAAAATAAAATTGAGTGCTGGAGAGTATAATCTTAAAGTTTATTTGTATGACAATTCAAGTATAAAGTTTGATGCAACAACAATTAAACAATGTGTAGACGTTCCTTCTGGAATTGGAGGAATTTTTGGAATAACTCATGAAGAATGTAGTGATGTAGCTGTACCTGAACAAAATATTTCAAACGTTTTAGTTGGAGGGGGGAGTGAAACTTTTACTGTAAGTGAATCAAGTTTAAGTTCAAACAATAAACTTCAGATTGATGTTGATAGGTATAATTCTCCAACTTCCCTCGAGGAACTTCAAGTGGTTTATACTTTAGTTGATTCAAAAAAAGTGGAGGTTAGTTTCATATGAAAATAAATAAAATTTTTCTTGGAATTTTTATTCTTATTTTTATTCTTAGTTTTACTTCTGCTTATGAAAAATCTAGTTTTCAACTTACTCAACCAGGATTAGCTGGTTCTTCTTTTGGTTTTGGAACAAACCAAGATTTCAATTTTAATAATGAAGTTTGTTCTAGTGGACAGGATTTTATCATAAGAGTTGTTCCAGGTGGATGTACTCCTCCAGTTGTTAGAAGTGATTTACTTGAAGAACAAAATGTTCCAGTTTATTGCCAACTTCAAGCATTAAAAGTTAATCCTTTAATCACAGTTACTTCAATTAAATCAATTGATTTTGGATCAAGTTTACCAGAAGGAGTTAGTAGTGTTGGGTTTATTCCGAGTTATCCTGCTTTAGGATTAAATACTCAACTAAGTAATGGACAATGGAATAATATAGGTTATGCAATAATATTTTTAGCAAGAAATGGAAATGAGTCTTCAATGCCTGAATCAATTGTTGGAGGACTTTCAGCAAGAATTATTTATGACTTGAGAAATTCTTTTGGTTTAGAAAATTATAGGTTTTACCTTTCCCTTATGACTGACCCCGAATTCAAAGAATTATATGGTCAATATGCTTTTTTTAATCATATGGGTTACTTGAGGGCCGATGACATTCAAACCACCTCTGCCTCAATTTCAATTTATTCAGGACTCAATGCAAATTCTGGAGGAGCCGAAAAACAAAAAGTTTTAAGCAAAAAATTAAATGTTGGTGAAGAATCTTCTAGTTTTTTCCTTCCTGGTTTTGGATGTATGGCTTCTTCAACATTAAAATTAGATTCAGTAGAAGGGCAAGACACAAGAGCAGTTATGAAAGTTAATTCTGAAACTTTTGAAGTAAAAAAAGGAGAATATTTTTATGACAATAAATGTCAAGTTGTTTCGGATCCAATTAAGGAAGGGTTAAGGCAAACAGTTGATGTTCGTTGTGAAGGGGATGAAAAAACACAAACTTTTCCTTTAAGAATTGAACCTACAATTGATTTATCTATTGGTGGCTCTTCAGAGAAGACTTATCAAGTTGGAGATCGTCTTCCATTTAATTATGATGAAAAGGCAGTTTACTTGGGGTATGTTGGAACAGACCCCAAATCCAAATTAGATGCCATTCAAAATTCTTTAATTTATTTAGTTACAGTTCCTGGTAAACCGGTTGATAAATTAGATTCAGATACATTAAGTAAAGTTGCAAGATATGCAAAAAATGATTTGAGAAAGGATAAATCAGCTTCGGATGTTTTCAAAACCATTTTTGGTTTTGTAGAACCCAAATTTAATTGGTTATTTGATGGAAACAATTTTAAAAGAATTAATTATGGTTCAGCTCAAGAGGCCTTTGGAACAAAAGTACAAATTAAAAGTTTTGGAGTTGGAACAAATTTAGATTTGAAGAATCAAACTCTTATTGGATACCAAAATAATGCAGTTAGAGATTATAAACAAATTCAAGAAAACTTTGCGAATCAAAAATATGAAGAAAAGTTAGATGGATATTTAGGAGAACAAGCTTTAGCACAATTAATTAATCTTTCAGATAAATTGTACCAAAGTGAAGACTTGAAAAAATATTGTGAAGACTTTAAATCAAAATATTCTGGTTCTAATTTAGACATATCCCCTTGTGAAAACATTCCAAGATATTCTAATGTTGGAGTTTCAAGACAGACTTTTTTAATAGATGGAGATTACAAAGAAATTTCTTTTGAAGGAGTTCGTGAACCAAGTTTCGAGGAGTATGGAATTGAAATTAGTATAAAAAAAGGAGAGGAGGTTGTTAAAAATTCAATTCAAATGAGAAAAGGAGAGATTGTTTATCTAGGAAATTTATTCAAATCTTCTACTAGTTCATCAACCCAACAAAATCAAATTTTTACAATGAATAAACCAGGAGGATCCGGTGTTTTATATTTTAAATATGGGGTTCCTTTAAATCAACCTTTAACAACATATCAATCTCCTAAAATAGGGTGGTTATGGTCTCCAGATAAATCGGTTTGGATGGATACCTCTGAATATAAAGTTGTTTCTGGATCTTTTAAAGATTACACTCTTCCCCAAGAGTCAATTACTTTCTTGAATTCTCTTAAATGGAAAAATTTTCAAGACGGACAACTTCAAATAACTGGAACTTCTTCTGTAACTAGTTCGGAAAATTCAAATAATCAAGAGTACATTAAATTAAATGAAATTAAAGATGAAAAATGGGCAAGTTTAGATTTTAGTTTGCAAGGAAGAAGTATTCTTTCAAAAACTGGATCTTTTTTAACTTCAATAAATTCAAATTTAGAAAAAGATGTTCCATTCAATATTGGAGGAACAGATTATATCTTTGTTGTTACAAAAATTAATCTCAAAAAGGTTGCTAAAGTTTCAGTGAACACAAAGGTTAGAGACATTAGTAATGTTGACTTTAATTTCACAATTGGAATTGAAAAAAGGTCTATTCAACTTTCTCCAGAAGAAACAAAAGCTAGAATTGAAAGTTGGACAAATAGAATTAATGTTTTACAGGGAATTTCAGACAACCTTGGAACTGTTGTTAAAACTTTCCAAACAACTTGTGAAATTACTGGAGCAGTTTTGACACTCAAAAATTTACTTCTTAATTCAGGAGTTGAATCTCTTGCAAGAAAAAATGTTATGAGGGAATGGAATTCTTATTGTGAAGGTCAAATTGATATAAAATATTCTACTAAAGAACAATGTTTGTTTGACAATTCTGGAAAAATAGAAGACCAAGTTAGTCAGATGACTAAAGAAATGGAGAAACAAAATGATGGACTTAAAACTCTTCAAGAAATTGATGGAGTAACAAACTCGGGAGGAATTTTTGGAGAGGATATTGTTAATCAAAAGACTTTGATGGACAAAGGGTATTCACAAAAAATTAAAGAGAGTTTGAATTTCCTGGGAGATAATTTTGAAAATCCAAAAACTAAAGGAGAATTTGTTGATGTTAAAAAGGTTAAAGAATATTTAACTGGAGAAAACCTTGGAAGAATTTATAGCCTTGAAGATGCAAAGCAAATTGAACTTTATGCAAATTTATATTTGGGAAATAAAGAATTAGAATATGGAGAAAGATTGTTTATTCTTCTTAAGGGCGTTGAAAACAATGTTAATGAAAACCTTGTTAGACTTAATGCGGACCAAAAAATAAAAGATTCTGGTTTAGAAGGAGCAACAATTAGAATTCGTTCAGACAAAAATAGTATTGAAGAAATTTATGATGGAGCAGTTGTTCCTAATGGATTTGGTTCACTCAAAGCTGGAGAACCGGTTCAACCAATTGTTTATGAAAATAATTTATATTATGTTACTTTGAAACCAGCTTCTTCTGGAGAGTATTATATCAATGAAGTTTATGGGGAAAATAAAAATAAGGTTTCAGATGAAGTTTCAAAATCAATTAAATCAAAATATTCTTCATTCAAAAAGAAAGATACTTCTGAAGGAACTCCAATTAAAAATCCTGAAATAAAATATTATGAAACAGATCCCTATAAAGGACTTCCAGCTTTGGTTCCAGTTGAAGCTCAAAAAGGGTGGTATGCTTATATTCCTCAGACTGTTTCAGCATCTTCTTCCTCGAGAACTTATGACTTATCCGCTAGAATAAACAGCTTTTGGATTTGTAATGCAGGTTCAGATGGAGTGGTGGAATACAATCCAATGAATGACAATTGTCAATTAATTAATTTAGGAAATTCTAACAGTTACACAAGTATTGGTTCACTAAAAGGAGGGGAAGCGATAACTTTGGTTGATAGGGCTGTTAAAAATATAGAAAAAGTTTCAAGGGCTTACAAAGATGGAATAAAAAATTTGAAGCTTGACAATGATGACACTATTTACAAAGTTGGTTCTCCTGCAGTTGATGTTCCATTAGTAGAATGTACTGATATTATGAGTCCAGCCGATTGTAAAATTTTATTTAATGCTTGTGACCCAGTAATTTGTCCGAGCTCTAGATGTAATTATGGTGGAGACTACACTGTAAGAGATGTAATTCAATCTGGAGTTGTTGGAAGTGTTATGCTTTGTTTACCAAATTGGGATGAAGGAATTTATGTCCCTGTTTGTTTAACGGGAGTTAAAGCTGGAGTAGATAACTTCCTTTCAGTTGCAAAGTCTTACAGAGAATGTTTAAACACTAGTCTTGAAAAGGGAGAAACTGTTGGAATTTGTGACGAAATTAATAGTATTTATATGTGTGAATTTTTCTGGAGACAAGCATTACCTTTGTTAAACTTAGCTGTTCCAAAAATTGACAGTTGGATTTTTGGAGGAGGAGCAAGAAATGGAGGAGAGTATGTTGGAGGAATACAAGGAGCACTTGCAAATGCCAAAAGTTCAGCTGATTACTTAGTTCAATATTATTCACTTAATGCTAACAGTGCCTTTAAAGCAAGAAGTCAAGAAGAAGTTGGAAGTCTTGTTTGTAAAAACTTTTTGTCAGTAGTTTATCCAGAAGGTCAAGGAGCACTAGATGCTTTAACTCAATCTAGAAGTCCCCCACAATTTACTGCTAAGTTTGATGTGATTCCTTTTTCAAGTGTAACAAATCCCCCACAAGTTCAGTATAAAGTGTTTTACCATATTTTTGCTGGAAATAGTCAAGGGGCATATTATAGGGTTTATTTGAAAGGAGATGGGTCTTCATATTATAGTGATTCTTCAAGCCCAATTTCAGTTGATTCTGGATATATTCCTCCTGGAGAATATGAAACTCAAACTAAAGACTTTACAGCTGCTGAAGGATATAACCAACTCTGTGTTCAAGTGAATAATCAAGAAGAGTGTGGTTTTGGAACTGTAAGTACAGACTTTGCAGTGGATTATTTGAGTGACCAATATATCAAAGACCAAGCAATAAATTCTAACATTACAAGTCAACAAGAATGTGTCTCTGGAAGTCCAAATTTAATTAGTCTTTTGAATCCAAATTTAGAAGCAGGAATCTCTAATGCAGTTTCTCCAGATTTAGCAAATGAAGGAGTTACTAGAGTTTGTGCAACTGAAAATCCTGGAAAAGGAAATGATCCACTTTATCCTGGAACAAATCAGAGATGGATTGATGTTGGTTATTGTGGAAATTTAAATATACGTTGTTGGATAGATAAACAAAGTCTTTCTGGTACTGATGTTTTTAATTTTGATAAAACTAAAGGAGACACTCTTACAAGTTTGGGAGCAACATTAGAAGAAAATTTGAAAAAACA
>JAACWA010000037.1 GCA_009992175.1 archaeon | reverse complement strand
TTAATTACACGAAAAACATTGTTTTTCGATACCTTTTCATCGAGAATTTTCTTTATAAACTTTATGGTAGCGACAAATTTGTATAATTATGTAGTAACACCAAATATCCCCAAATGTCCGAACAAATAGTTACACTTTCAATTTTTGATAAATTTTAAGCCCAACAACAGAATCTTCAACCATGTCAGGAGATTCATTCACAATAGAAATATTTTTGTCTTTAGGAAGAGCATCAATCAACTTTTTCCATTCTTCTTTTTGTGTTTTTTTGTGTTTTTTCTCTCCTTTGTCGCCGTAGATTATACCGGAGAAGTGAATGTGAATTTTTTTTAATTTGTTAAATAATTTTAGTGTTTCAGAGAATCTATAGTCTCCCCCACTCCTTGCAAGTATATGTGCGAAGTCTATACATGCTGAGCACTGGGTGTCACGAACAAGCTGTGCTACTTCTTCAATAGAACCAAAGACATTAATCTTCCCCATTGTCTCTGGCGCAAGTTCTGGAGTATAATTTTTTTCCTTTCTTACCTTTTGTAAATCAAGAATATTATTTTTTATGTTTTTGTATGCCTCTTCCCTTGTTCCTTTTCCATAAAAACCAGAATGAAAAACAACAAATTTTGCTCCCAAATAAGTTCCAATTTCTAGACACTTTAAAATTCTTTTTTTACTATTTTCAACTTTCAATTTTTCATCTGAATTCAAGTTAACAAAATATGGAGCATGAATTGAAAGTTGAATCCCAAGTTCCTTAGCCCTTGCGCCAATTATTTTCGCATCTTTTTCTTTTATGTAAGTGCTATAAGTAAAAGAAATTTCACATGCTTCTAAACCCATTTTATGATACCTTTCAAGTGTTTCAATTGCTGTGTCAACTGGTCCGAGGCCCGCTGGCCCAAATTTAATGTTTTTCATTTTATAAATTATCCAAAGGCGATTTAATTTTTGATAAATCTCTTGTTGAGACATGAGTATAAATTTCTGTCGTTTTTAAGTCCGAATGCCCCAATAATTTTTGAATGTGTCCTATATCTGTTCCTTGTTCTAACAAATGTGTTGCAAAACTATGGCGAAGCATATGAGGTGTAACTTTTATTTCCATTTTTTTACCAACATTTTCTAAAACTTTTTGAACAGATTTTTTAGTGTATTTCCCATTACGTCCTTCAAAAACATATTCAGTTTTAAAAATATTGTTGCTATAATATTTTAATAAATCCAATTTTAAATTTTCTGAAATTAATGTAATTCTATCCTTCTTACCTTTACCTTTATTTACATTCAAAATTCCTCTCTCAAAATCAATCTCTTTTCTTTTCAAATTAATTAACTCTTGTAGCCTAAGTCCAGAGGAATATAATATTTTTATAATTAATTTATGTTTTAAATTTTCAGTTAAATCAATCATCTGTTTAACTTTCTCTTTAGAAATTACTTTTGGAAGTTGTTTTTCTTTTTTCTTTATTGGAACTTGTTCAAAAGAAAAAGGTTTTTGCAATATTTCTCTGAAAAAGAAACTTATTGAAGCATATTGTAATCTCGAGGTATTTATTCCGATATTTTGAATTAATAAGTATCTTTTAATACTATCATTTGACATATTAAGTCTACTTTTGCTGATAAAGTCCAAAAATCTTCCCACATGATAAGTATAAGACTTAATCGTTTCCTTGGAAAATCCTCTAAGAACCCCTCTTTCTTTAAGTTTTTGCAATAATTCTTTCTTATGCACTAGATAATCCATAATAAAATTTTTTAATAATTTTTATTTAAATTTACGTTGAAACTATAAAGTTTCAAAATTAAATCCCCTTTCCAAGTAGATTTAATAGATGTTATATCTAATTAAAATCACTTTTCTTTCCCACCCAATAGGAGAAGTTGTTGCTCTGTGCTTCGCACAATTTGTGAAACTTCGTTTCAGGATTTATTTTGGGCACTTTTAGAAAACATTAAAAATCAATTCATCTCTCTTGTAATAATATGAAGATAGAAAAAACATTTAATACAACAATCAAAGATATTGAATCAAGAAAATTCAATATTCTAATTCCCATTTGCGTTGGAAATAGATTTTTTCTAGATAATACATCTCCAACTAAAAATATTTCTCAATATTTAGAATGGGCGCTAGAAAATACTAAAGATAAGGTTTTAATTCTTATTGCCGATAAAATTCAAATTAGTAATTGGGTTGTTAGAAATTCAAATGTTTCTGAAGAACAAAACATGAGGCGTTTAATGAGAAGAGGAGAAAAGATATATGAGAATATCTTAAATTTAGTAAATAAACTTCCAAAAATTCAACAAGAGAAAATAGATGTTTTGCGTTGGGAAGAATATTATAAAAAGGATATTTATTGTGAAGAAATTACTAAAATTGTTTATGGGGAATTTGAAAATAATGAAGAATTTAGAAAAAAAGTTTTAGAAGCAGTAAGAAATTCTATAACTGACAGAAAATTTAGTGAAGAAGAATATCTTACTCTTTGTAATTATGTTTTAGATGAATTTTCTTTAGTTTATAATGGGACAAAAATCGAGAGGGATTATTACGGGCTTTATGCCTACCCCG
Organism: archaeon; assembly: GCA_009992175.1. Lineage (GTDB taxonomy): Archaea > Nanobdellota > Nanobdellia > Pacearchaeales > GW2011-AR1 > GW2011-AR1. The sequence continues at coordinate 917 of JAACWA010000037.1, read as the reverse complement.
AAACAGACGAGGTGTTAGAATTTATTGAAAGCGTTAAGAGTAAAAAAATCTTTAAAGATTTAGAAGAAAAATTACCCGAACAAAAAATATCTGTAATTCTAATGAAATAAGATGGAAAAAGAATATAACCAACTATCAAAATATTATGATGTTTTACATCATAAGAAAAACTATGAAGAGGAAGCTAGATTTTTTATGAATTTGATTAGCAAATATAAAAAATCAAAAGGTAAAGAATTATTAGACGTTGGTTGCGGAACTGGAAGCCATTTGTTTTATTTCAAGCATAAATTCGATGTTGAAGGAGTTGATTCAAGTAAAGATTTGATAAAAATCGCAAAAGGAAAAAATCGAAATACCAAATTCAATGTTCAAGACATGAGGGAATTAAATCTTAAGAAGAAATATGATATAATTACTTTGTTATTCAGTTCGATTGCTTATTTGAAAAATAAAAAGGAAATTTTAAAGCCATTAAAAAAGTTCCATAGTCATTTGAAAGTTGGAGGAGTTTTGATTATAGAGACCCTTTATATGAAAGAATCTTTTAAAGAAATCAAGAATCACATTAGAGAATTTTTATCAAATGATATTTCTATCAAGAGAATTATAGATATTTCTATTAAAAAAGATATTGCAGAATTAGAGGCAAAATATTTGATTAAGGAAAGGAATAATAAAAAGAATGTAACTGATAAGTTAAAAATCCCTCTTTTATCCAAAAAATGGCTTTTAGAAAATTTAGAAAATATGAATTTTAATGTTGATGTTTTAAAATATAATAAAACTGGAACAACAATCTTTGTATGCGTTAAAAAAAACTAAAAGTGCCCAACTTCTTTTTAAAAAAGAAGCAAAATATCGCAACAACTACTCTTATATAATGCCCACCCTGAAAAGTGATTTTAACTCTGTGC